>CAYNPP010000082.1:0-5354 GCA_964399095.1 uncultured bacterium
GTCTTCTATATGTGGTATGTTCATCGGTTACAATGGAGTATCTTCCTTTATATGTTCCATGTACTCTTACTGGTCCATCTTTAATATAAATTACTATTGGATTAGTATAAAATCGTGTATCCTGAGTAAGAAAATTATTTATTCCAGGTTGTGGTATGCTATTGTTACTAGTACCTAAATCAAAGTGCTGCCCTGCAATTCCATGGGAGGAGCTTGCGGTTGGGTCAATGTAGGATTCTTCTAGGGTTATTGTGTTTATTACCTTTGCATGATATGATCGTAGAGAATCTAGATATGGCTTGCATGTAACTATGTTATATGCATCTAATTCATTTGGATTATCAGGAGCATCACAAAACCCATTTAAGATATCTGCTCTTTCCTCAACACTTAATTGGCTCCATGTATTCAGATTGATATCTATATCATCATCAGGGTTTTGCTCGCCAGCGCCTTCTATCTCTGTCCCATTTAAATGTTGTGGATGTGGACTGTTGATTGCCTCTAATGGGATATCATGCCTAAGATGAGGTGGCATTAGGTACCACCACTGCGTAATAGTATATAGACCATCATCAAAAAATTCAATATCCGTCATAATCAAAGTGTCCTTAGATACAGCACCTCCAATTTTTCTTCCGCTATCATAAACTATACTAGCATTATTTTTCATGGTTTCATAACCAGGAGGTGGAAACTGAAGTGGACATGAAGAGACTGTGTCAACTTCTTGCCCTTGCCACAATCCATTCCATTGTTGGCTACAACCTCCCCAAGTTGCTGGATCCGGATTTCCATAGGTTAATAGCCACGTTGCATTACTAAAATCAGCACATCCACCTGCAGTTGAAAAATATATTTGTCCGTTTGTCTGCACATTCCCTTGAAGTTCATCATCATAATAGAAAGTGACACCTCTTCTCTCACCTACCTGCCAACCACTTGGAGGACCAAAACTAAAGGGAGCACCACCAGCTTTTTCAGAATCTGTGAAGTACATATATTTACCTAATGTCTCTGGCATTGCGCTAATACTCGCTTCTCTATATACGGTATCCTGCTCACCTACCCCCCATGTAGCTAATCCAGTTGCTCCACCTATTCTTTCACTGGTATTTAAATCAAAGGTCATTTCTACATCCCTGTAACTTCCCATATTAATATAATCATAATCATTAAGCTCTCTACCTTCTAGCGTTGTATCTTTTTCAAAGCTACTTAGTATAAGATAGGGGTATGCTTTCTCTGCTACTCCACTCTGAGCATTAAACTTGGCTTTTGTTGCAGCGATTCTATACTCTAATTGATTGGACTTATTGTCCAACCATTCAAAATAAATCCATATAATTGATAAACTTGACATCATGAAAAATAAAGTCGCTGGTAGTATAAAGCCATGAAAGTGATTAGTTTTATTCTTCATCATCACTGCTATCCTGAGAAAATTGATTTAATGCAAGAATTTCACGTTGGAAGGTGAATGTCTTTTCAAAACTATCATTGTATGGTGATGATAAAATGAATGTTGCTTTTAAATTATAATAATTATTTTTAAGTCTATCGCTTGGTGAATTTGTTATAACATTATCTTCTAACTCAAAATCATCTATTTCTACATAGTATGGTCCATTTTCATCAAAAAGATGATAGCCAGGAAGCTTAAGAGGGTTATTATCAAGCATTATTCCTCCCTCCCTTTCGCATGTATAAGTATGATTTGATGAAACTGAACCAGACTGATTTATACGCATAACACGAATGCCATCAAATTGTGTTGTAGGTACAATAGCGATTGAATCAGCAATTTTAATCGAATCAGAGATTTGATCCATTGCCATTGATAAATTAAATTGTATTTCTTCAATAATCTGATCCTGAGTATGACTTTTTGTAATATCAAGATAAAGCGTCATTATACCCCAGAAAACTGCCGAAGAAATAATTAAGCTTGTCATTAGCTCAATAACTGTAAAACCTTCAATTAATTTTATAGTTCTGTCTTTTCTCATATATCAAAATACCATTTGAATAACAAAGAAACTAAGTTCCTTCTCTATTTGACTAGTATTATCCCACTTAATCGTTGTTAGTAATTCCCATCTTCTTGCATTAGAATTTCCTACAAATGGTTGGTCTAGATTATAACAAAGAGTCGCATTCCAGTCGTTTTGTGCTGTCTCCTTGAGTACAATATTCTCAGTACAATTTGATAGTGTAGATGGAATATCACCTGCAGCAATTTTTCCCTTCCAGTACTCAGTATGACTAGTTAATTTTTCATACGCCAATTGTTTTAAACGAAGGTCATTCAGAGTTTTTTTTGCATGAACAGACCCTATTATAATTCCCCCTGCAGCAATTGAAGCAACAAATATTCCTGTTATAAGTTCAGTTAATGTAAACCCATTGTAGGAGGAAGAGCTTTTCATTATATTTTAAAAAATACCTTTTTGAAATAATTCTGGGTCTTCTGCAATTTGAAGAGCATCTTCTCTTTCGATTAGCCCTTGAGAGAGCAATCGTTGTAGATCCTGATCAAGTGTATGCATTCCTTCTTGGCCCCCTGATTGGATTAGAGATGGAATTTGATATATTTTATCTTCTCTTATTAAGTTTCGTACAGCTGGATTTGCAATCATGATTTCACTCGCAGGGACACGTCCATTCCCATCCTTGTTCTGAATCAATTTTTGAGCTACAATAGCCACTAGACTTTCTGAAAGCATTGAGCGTATTTGAGATTTTTGTCCAGAGGGAAAAACATCAATTATTCTATCTATAGTTTTAACTGCACTTGATGTGTGTAGTGTTGACATAACAAGGTGACCTGTTTCTGCCGCAGTCAATGCAAGCTGGATAGTTTCAAGATCACGCATCTCTCCAACTAGAATAACATCAGGATCTTCCCTTAAAGATGATCTGAGTGCGTTAGAAAATGAGTGAGTAGAATGACCAACTTCTCTTTGGTTTATCAAGGAATTTTTTGAGGTGTGATAATATTCTACCGGATCTTCAATAGTAATAATATGACAATTTTTATTCTCATTGACATGGGCTATCATTGCAGCTAAAGTAGTTGATTTTCCGCTTCCTGTTGGACCTGTCAGAAGGATTAACCCTCTATTTTTCATTGCCATAGAATTTATTATGGGAGGAATTCCAAGTTCCTCAGAGTTTTTTATTTCATCTGAGATTGTTCTAAAAACAGCAGAGAGTCCATTTATTTGATTAAAAAAATTAACTCTGAATCTACCTTTACCCTTAAGCTGAGTAGAAAAATCTATTTCAAGCCCCTCCTTGAATACCTGCTTTTGATTAGAGTTTAGTATTTCATCTCTAATGCTTTGCATTGTTTTTATATCAAGGGCAGGAGATTTAATTTTTTTCATCTCCCCATGTATTCGCAGCATTGGAATATTCCCTACACTTAGGTGGAGATCGGAAGCTCCACTTTCAAGGGCATAGCCTAAGAGCTCTTTAATTGAAACGGACATTATTCTTCAGAGCCCTGCCCATAACCAGTAAATTGACCAGTTTCTTTATCATAATTAATTGCGTTACCTGCACCACCTGACATCTCTTCTGTGCTAGTAGCAGTTATTTGACCTGCTTCCCCATCTTCGTCAAAAGTGCATTCAAATTCCCATTTTTTTGTAACTGACTTTTTTATATCAAGGAAACCTTCTTCTTTCATAGTTTCCCAGCAGTCGGGAGGATAGCTACCAGTTTCAGATTTATACATATCTGCAGCTTGAACAATACTCTTGATTTGCGTCTTTGCTTCAGTAGCATAACCCTTTTTAACATAATTGTAATAAGTAGGAATTGCTATAGCAGCTAGAATCCCAACTATCACAACTACAATTAAGATCTCAACTAGTGTAAATCCTTCATAATACTTTTGAATTGTTTTTTTCACAGCTTATCTCCTTAGTAAATGGTATCGCTAAATTTATAAAAATATAACATATTAGCTAATATAATTTTTTAAATATTTAATGATAAAATAGTACGACGAAATTACTACAAAGCTATTTTTATTTGTATTACAAGTTGTAACAAAGTTATCTTAGATAGTTATATCATTATTGTTAAATTTTACAATAAAGGAAACCACTATTATATGTTTTTATGGATTAAAATATCGATTATTGCAATTTCAATGTGCCATGCGACTTTAGTTGAGGACCAAAGGTATAGCACCACCTATTCAAGCACTCAAAATTTATTGATGGTAGAAAATAATTTTTCTTCAGACGCACTAAAAGAGAATCTAAATACAAGGTATACTATTGGGATTGAAGAATTGATAGAATTAGGTTTGACTCCATTTTCCACCTTATACATGATTGACACTGAAAACACTTATAGTCTTGAATACACTATCAATTCATCTTATACTTTACATGATATAGATATAGATTTAGATGCATATTTAGTTGAGAATAATTTTACAATTTCTAATCCTATGAGTATGAGAGGTGTTAATCTTGTACAAATAAATTTTCATCCATTAATTTATGATCCTTTAACTAATACCGCGACAATTATAGAACAGGTTGAGATAACAATTAATGAAAGACCCAATGAGAATATTCAGTTAAATAGTCATGTTGTTCCTATTTCAAGAGAATTTGAAAAATTACTAAGCTCAATGGTAGTAAATCTTGAAATTAATGAAAGAACTACTGAGGAACTACCTGGTATTTTATATATTTGTGGGGGCGCTTCAAGTAGCAATAGCTATCTACAAGATTTAATGCAGTGGAGAAGAGAACTTGGTTATACTGTCTCATCGGTAAATACCTCTGAAATTGGGAGTAGTTTTAATGCCATAAATGATTATTTAGAAGATTTATATTATGAGGATTATAGTCCTCCAGAGTATGTCGTTCTTGTTGGTGACACAGGGGGGTCATATCAAATCAGCACCAATAACTCTAGCGGAGGAGATAGTGATTATCCGTACACATTGATTGATGGAAATGATTTACTCCCTGAAATGATTATAGGAAGGATTTCTGCAAATAGTTCTTCAGATTTATCAAATATAATTAATAAAACAATAGCCTATGAGAAGGCTAGTTTTATTGAATACACGGGTTCAGATTGGTACGAAAGTTCAGGACTTGTAGGAGATCCTTCTGCAACAGGAAATTCTGCTATAATTACAAATGAGTATATTGAAAATATAATGATTGCATATGATTTTGAGGATGTTGGGACTTGCTACGGGTGTGGATATGTAACATGGATGCAAAATCAATTAGAAAATGGAATCTTATATTTCAATTATAGAGGATATATAGGAACAAGTGGTTTCGGTTCATCTCATATCAATAACGCAAATAATG
>CAYNPP010000082.1:5364-6658 GCA_964399095.1 uncultured bacterium
CAAATAATGGTTATATGACTCCATTTGTTACATTTATTACATGCTCTACAGGGAACTTCTCAGGCACTGCAATATCAGAGAGTTTCATACGAGCTGGATCTGTGTCTAACCCAAAGGGTGGCGTTGCTGCCGTAGGCACAGCTACATCTAGTACGCACACCGTCCCAAATAACATAGTAGACATGGGTATCTACGATGGAATTTTTTCTAAGGATATTTTGACAGCAGGAGGTGCTCTTGTTAGTGGTAAGCTTTCTTTGTTTAATACTTACCCTCAAAACCCTTCAAATATGGTATATAAATTTACACATTGGAACAATCTAATGGGTGACCCCGTATTAGCATTATGGACAGACAGCCCTAAGGAAATGATAGTAGAGTATCCTGAGATAATTAATATGGGAACAAACTCTATTATCCTAAATGTTTCTGATGATGAGGGAAACTCAGTAGCAGATGCACGGGTTACTTTATTTTTGGATGAGAATAATGTTTTTTATTCCTTCACAGATCAAAATGGAAATGCTCAACTAGTCATAGAAAGTGATATTAATACTGAATCAATAATTACAATTGCAAAAAGAAACTTTATTCCGTTTTCAAATACCATTACTATTGCACCAAATCAGATGCATATTGAGCTAGGAGAGGCACTATATTATATAGATGATTCTCATCCTTCTAACACAGAACCATCAAATGGTGTAGCAAATCCTGGGGAAATTATTGATATGTATATATACCTAGAGAACTTTTCATCGAATGTTATAGAAAATCTAGATGGTTATACTACAATAAATTCTAATAAAATTGATATAACACAAGGAGAAATTTCCATTGATTATTTGGATCCACAAGCTGAAACAATTGTTGGTCCTATTAGTCTGTATCTTCATCCAGATATTACCTCCAATGATGATACCGATTTAGTTCTTACTCTTCAAAATCCTAATGATTGGTTAAGTGAATGGAATTTTATTGTTCCTTTTGATGTTATGTCTCCTAATATCTTTATAGATTCTGTAGAATACAGCAACTTTCCAGATCCAGGGGATATAATAGAATTAAATATGACTTTTGAAAATAATGGAGATTTAGGGCTTGAAGATTGTCATGTAGCTTTTAGCCTCAATAATTCATTGATTGATTTCATTGAATCTGAATCTTATATCGGTGATATTCCATTAGGTCAATTTGCAAATCATGCAGAGCCAATAGTAATCGATTTTAGTAATGATATTATAGATGGTTCTGTTTTTAATTTTATTATAAATATTTATAATAATTATGGATT
>CAYNPP010000082.1:6668-7193 GCA_964399095.1 uncultured bacterium
TCTGTAGGAGTTGCAAATGAACATGATCCTCTAGGCCCAGATGCCTATGGATATTATATATATGACTCAACTGATTTGGGCTATAGCCTTACTCCATTTTATGATTGGATAGAAATTGATCCATCTCAAGGAGGCAATGGAACTGACCTTGGAATAAGCGATGGAGGTAATGGTAACAATATCTCAAATAGTACAAAATATGTTGATCTCCCCTTTATATTCACATTCTATGGACAAGATTATGATGAGATTTCAGTTAATGCAAATGGATGGATAGCCTTTGGGCATTCAAATATGGAATCATTTAGAAATTATCAGATTCCTGGGGCAGGGGGTCCATCACCAATGATAGCAGCGTTTTGGGATGATTTAAAAACAAACTCAAATTCAAAAGTTTTAAAATATGTAGCCGAAGATTATGTGATTATAGAATGGTTAAATATGAAAACTAATCAATATAATGACAATGAAACATTTCAGGTTATACTATATAATTCAATGACTCCTACCGGTGATGATGAAATT
>CAYNPP010000083.1:0-2541 GCA_964399095.1 uncultured bacterium
GCCCTACGCTCGACTTGTATTTGACGCGGAGAGAAAGCTTGAGTACCTCGTAGAGGACTCAGTTGCTAACGAAAAAGAGAGAGAAATTAAAGAGTTTTTTACCTCGCAGTATCTTTTTAAGTCTTCATCTATATGCAGAAATCTAAATAGGCTAAAAAAAGATAAAGTAACAGGAGAAATTAATCTCACGGATATCATTAATGTGTTTATTAATCAGAGGATGCGCCTATGCCCTTTGTATATTGATGATTACTGGAGGCTGATGGGTATAAACACCCCTGAGGACCTTCTAATAGTCCAGAGGAGTATATGAAAAACAGAAAGCAGCTGATTAAAGATACCGTGAATCTTCACAGAGAAATGTACCAAAGGGAACCTGATTTAGTATCCATTGCTCCGGGGCGAGTAAATATAATAGGGGAGCACACTGATTACAATAACGGGCTTGCGATGCCCGCGGCTATACGCAAGTACGTATGTGTATCAATATCGAAAAACAGCGCAGATAAGTTATCGGCGCACTCAAGCGCTTTGGGTGATTCTTTCACTAGCCTTGATTCAGACTTTAATAGCAAAACATGGCACAGATACATATCAGGATGCGTAAATGAGATGCGCCTGCTGCGTGGATCAATCTGTGGGCTAGATATGGCGATATGCTCTAGCTTGGATATCGGAAAGGGTATCTCATCTTCAGCGGCCCTTGAAATTTCGATTGTAAATGGACTCTCCAAGCTCTATGGAATGGACCTCAGTGAGGATGAAATTATAAGGATATCAAGAGAGGTGGACCACAAGCACGTGGGAATAAAGAGCGGGACACTAGATTTCTCAGCGTCTTTATTATCGAGGGATGGATATATACTTTCTCTGGATTTCTTGAATAACACTCACAGCTACACAAAATCTAATCTTGGAGATTGTCTCTGGGTGCTTGTTGATAGCGCAATAAAGAGAGAGCTGGTAAGCTCAAAGTATCAGGAGCGTGTTGATGAATGCAATAACGCATGGAACGCTATAAGTAAAAAAATAAAACATACAAACATACAATTAGATGATATTGATTTCCTCAAGAATATAGACAGGACTCTACACAGCAGAATCCATCATGTCATAACAGAAAATGAAAGAGTTGTAGCTATGACGGATGCGCTATTGAATAATAATCCAGATTATGCAGGAAAGCTGCTACTGGATTCTCATTTTAGTCTGAGGGATGATTACCAGGTGAGCTGCCCAGAAATTGATTTCATTGTGAAGCAATCACAGCAGTTTGATTATTGGTACGGTGGCAGAATAATGGGCGGAGGGTTTGGTGGAAACGTCCTATGCCTCATTAAAAGCGATAAGCTTGATGTCTACAAAAAGCATCTTAATGATATCTATAGCAGAAAATACAATATGCATTTAGACATCAGTGAAGTTGAATTTTCTAATGGAGCTGAGGTCCTTGATATTAATAGTGTTGAATATTAGATATTATTAATATATTCCTAATCTATTTATAACATAAATTGAGCGTACAAATGGCAGAAACAATTTTCGACAAAATTATTTCAAAAGAGATTCCTAGTGATATAGTCTATGAGGATGATTCCGTGCTTGCATTCAAAGATATCAACCCACAGGCTCCGCACCACGTACTTATAATTCCTAAAAAGCAGATTCAGACAATCAACGATGTCGATGAAACAGATGCCCAGACAATCGGAAAGATGGTTATAGTTGCAAGAGATTTGGCTGTATCTTTTGGGATAGATGAGGATGGGTACAGGCTTGTTTTTAACTGTAATGACCACGGCGGGCAAACTGTATTTCACATACACCTTCACCTGCTAGGTGGAAGACAGATGAGCTGGCCTCCAGGGTAAACTCTAGCCATGTTTCTATCAAAAATCAAGATTCAAGGATTTAAATCATTTCCAGATAAAACAGAAATCACCTTTTCAGATGGGGTGACATCAATTGTCGGGCCAAATGGCAGCGGAAAGACAAACATCGTAGACGCTATAAGATGGGTCCTCGGGGAACAAAAGGCAACGACCCTAAGATCCAGCAAAATGGAAGATGTTATATTTAATGGCACAAAAAAAATAAAGCCCATCAATGTCTGTGAGGTGGTGCTGACGATTGAAAACAACAAAAAGCTGCTCCCCCTGGAGTATGAGACAGTTGAAATCTCACGTCGCTACTTTAGGAACGGAGAGAGTGAATACTATATAAATAAAACTCTCTGCAGACTAAAAGATATATATGAGATGTTTGTTGATACAGGAATGAGCAGCGGAGCGTACTCTGTCATTGAACTTAATATGGTTGAGTCCATTCTATCAAAGAACCCTACGGACAGAAGGATGATGATTGATGAGGCCGCAGGAATCAATAATTATAACAAGCGAAAAGCAGCGACAACTCGAAAGCTGATAGCAACAAAATCAGACATGGAGAGGGTAAATGATATACTCATTGAGGTTGAGGCGAATGTGAAAAAGCTTAAGCTGCAGATGAAAAGATATGAGAGGCACAGAGTCTTATCAGATG
>CAYNPP010000083.1:2551-7153 GCA_964399095.1 uncultured bacterium
AAAGCCGGTTGAGTTGTCCCTTGAGAAGAAAAGTAAATCAAAAAAAATATCTGACAATCAATTAAGCAAAAGAGAGGAAGAGCTAAAAACGAATCAAGCAAAATTTGAAAAAACTAAAATAAAACTTGAATCAGTTCAGAAGCAGATTAAAACAATTGAAGATGATATCGTTTCAACAAATCAGAAACTTATAATATCAACCGAACAGATCGCAAGCTCAAAGAATAGAATTGAGCATTTCAATAAAGAGATTTACGTAAAAAATGAGCAGAAGCTTAAGGTAGACTCAGATATAAAGCTGCTTCATAGTGAAATAAAAACACTACAACCAAATATAAAGAAAAAATCAACAGAGCATCAGAAGCTTATCACTAATCACGAAAAGTGGAATAATCAACTTCTTGATAATGAGAATAAAAGAAATTCAATCCAGAAATCTATACAGGATAAGCTATATAAAATAAATTCATGTAATAACACCATTGACACAAATAAAAAATTAATATCAGAAAACGAAATTGTAATATCTGAATATAAAAAAGATCTAAAAGCAAATGAATCTGACCACTCAGAGATAAAGAAGCTACTTGAGAAGAAAACTAATAGCTTAGATAGGGCGACAAAAGTAAATAAAAAGAATATATCGGCACTAGATACACACACTTCAGATATAAATAAACTTGAGCTTGAGTTAATAAATTTAATAAAAAATAAAAATGATTTATCAGGAAAGATATTATCTCACCGCTCGCAAATAGATTTCTATAATAACATCATCCTAACAGACAATGGGAAGGTAAGTGGAAATGACTACCTAATGAAAAATAAGACTAGGTACAAAATGGTCTTGGGAAGAGTCTCTGATTTAGTTAAGTCTGATTCAAGGCATATATCTGCACTCTCTATATCTCTTGGTGACTTAAGCGACTATGTTGTCATAGATAAGATGAAAAATGCACTTGACATAATAGAGAAATATAAAAACAAAAAGATGTCTTTCAACTTTATTGTGCTTGACAAGATAAAGAAGACAAGAAAAATAAATATTAGCTCTAAACACCTTATATCAAATATAGAATTCGACAAAGAGTACCACGATCTTTTCTCAGTGCTTATAGGTAGATACTGCATGGCAAATGACATCAGTGATGTGAAAAATGAAAATCTTATATATGTAACACCTAATGGAGACATCTTAACAAAGACAGGAAGAATTCAAATAAATCCAAATATAAAGAAATCAACTTTCTTTACATCCAATGAGATTGACCGACTCAATGCTGATATAAAGAAAATATATTCAGATATATCTAAGGTTGAAATAGATATCAAAAAAATAACAACCAAAAAAGAAAAATTAGATAAAAAGATAAATAGTCTGAATGATGTACACAAAGATCATGAAGAATCAATTAAACAGGATATTATATATATTGAGCAGAAGAAATTCGCATTAAATGAATATTTCAATCGCATGAGAAATATCAAGATAAATATATCCAGCCACGAAAAAAATATTGTAAATCTGAAAATGGATATAAATAAATCAAAATTAAACCTAAAAGAGCATGAAAGGAACATGTCAAAGGGAAAGAAAGATATAGAAGATGTTTCAAAGAGCATTCAGCAATTAAAGAATAATCTCCTTGACTTGCGTCAGAGTATTCAACAAAAGCATATTGGATTAATTGATGTAAGGAACAAAAGAGATATGTTCGAAAGTAGAATAAAAGATTACACAGAAAACTCAAATGAACTAAAAAAAGATATCGATAGATACTCATTGGAAATAAAAAAATTGAGTAAGCTAATAAAGCAGCTTCAAGAGAGTATAAATAAAAGCAATACTCTTCTGAAAAAGTTGTATCTAAATGAAAAAAATCTAAACAAAGAAAAAAATACCTTAGAAATAAGCTACTCACGTAACTACCAAAAATTTCAGACTATTCAGGTTGATATATCTGAGAAAAGACATTCAAAGGATCTGAACACTGAAGAGATAAATAAAATCAAGCTTGATATTGAAAGGATGAAGGGTGAAAAAGATTTTTATAAGAAAAAAATAAATGAAATAAATAAAAATCTTATAAATAATCACACTCTGGAAAAATTTGATAATATGTCTCCGGATGAAATTCAGAAGAAGATAGATAAAACTAAAAATTCGATTGAGAGAATTGGTCCAGTTAATATGGACGTTGATACGCAACACAAAGAAGAAATTGAAAGGTTTGATTTTTTAAGTGGCCAGTACAATGATCTTACTGAATCTGAAAAATCTTTAAAAGAAACAATCAGCCAGCTGGATAAAGAGGCCAGGAAGCGTTTTGAGGTTACGTTTGAAAAAATTAAGAGCAACTTTTCAAAAACCTACAACCTATTTTACGATAAAGGACATGCAAAAATTGAACTTAAAGGAGATGATGTGCTTGATGCGGAAATTATAATAAAAGCAACACCCCCAGGGAAGTCAACTCAGAGTCTTTCTATGCTATCTGGAGGAGAAAAAGCCATAACAGCTATCTCTCTTTTATTTGCTATTTACCTGGTAAAGCCAAGTCCATTTTGTATCCTTGATGAGGTTGATGCTCCACTTGATGATAAAAATATAATAAAATTTAATAGGGTAATTAGAAAATTTTCAAAAAATAGTCAGTTTATTATAGTAACACACAATAAATTAACCATGGAAGCTTCAGATTATCTGTACGGAGTAACACAACAAAAACAGGGGGTATCAAGTATAGTGTCGGTCAACCTTAAAGATCTGGAAAATGTTCAGGAGCAAGAATCATGAGATTCATCGAAGAACTTGATATTAATAATAAAAGAGTATTAATAAGAGTCGATTACAACATTCCAATAGAGAATGGTGAAATTCAAAATGATTTTCGTATTAAAAAAAGTCTTCAAACAATTAAACATTGCTTAGATAGAAATTGTTCGATTGTGCTGATTTCTCATCTTGGAAGACCAAATGGAAGCTATAGAGAAGATTTGAGCCTTGAGCCTATTTCATGGTACCTTGAGGATGCATTAGATTGTGAAATTAAGTTTTGTGATGACTGCGTATCAAAAGAAGCACAATCAATGAAAAGTACATTAAAACCAAGAGAAATCCTGTTGCTTGAAAATCTTAGGTTTCATAAAGGTGAGACTCTTAATGAGAGTGATTTTTCTAGTTCTTTAGCAAGCCACATTGATATATTTATAAATGATGCATTTGGGACGGCCCATAGATCACATGCATCAAACGTGGGTATACTAGAGCATGTAAATGAAATATCTTATGGCCACCTTATGAATGACGAAATTAAGTACCTCAATAATCATTTAAACTCTTCGCCATCTCCTATAATGTTTATCATTGGGGGAGCAAAGGTAAGTACTAAAATTAAATTAATAGAGAATGTAGTTAAAAAGTCTGATATGATCTTAGTTGGTGGGGCAATGGCATTTACATTTTTAAAATCAATGGGCCACGAGGTCGGGCAGTCACTAATTGAGGAGGACTACCTCCGAACAGCTGAGGATATTATTATGCAGGCAAGTGATAATAACGTAAATCTCATTTTTCCCTCGGATGTTGTTTGTGTGAAGGATATAGACAACCCTGAATCAATCGAAGTGAAGGATATAAATTCGTTTGATGTTGATGATATAGGCCTTGATATTGGACCTGAAACATGTATTAATTTTGATTTATTTATCAACACATCAAAACTGATAATATGGAACGGCCCACTTGGTTTATTCGAGAATCCATATTTTTCAACAGGAACACAATCCATAGCTTCATCAATTAGCTCTTCAGGGGCTGTATCTGTTATTGGAGGCGGGGATACTGTTTCTGCGATTGAAACAATAAGCTCTCAATTAAATTTTACACATATCTCAACAGGTGGTGGATCAACACTTGAACTCTTATCAGGTAATACTCTTCCAGCATTAGATCAAATGGAACTTAAATGAAATACTGTATTGCTAACTGGAAAATGAACTTTAAGACTTCTCACGCTTTAAAATTTATAGAGGAGTTAAAAGAAAAAGATTTGCATTTTTCAAAAAATAAAATTATTTTGTGTCCCACGTTTACTTCTCTTTCAGAGGTAAACAATATAATTAGTAGCGTTGATATAGAGCTTGGAGCTCAGAATGTTCACCATTGCCCTTCTGGCTCTTTTACAGGAGATATATCAGCCTCTATGCTTATTGAATTAGAGTGTGAATGGGTGATTTTAGGCCACTCAGAAAGAAGGCATTTTTATCCTGAGGAGGATATCTTTATTAATGATAAGGTAAAAATTGCTGTTAAGAGTGGTCTAAACCCTATTCTTTGTATAGGCGAAAATCTACAGGAAAGAAATAAAAATAAAACAATTGAGGTGCTAAAGCGCCAAATTGATTCCGCATTTAATAATATAAATCTAAATGGATCAAATGTATTAGTGGCATACGAGCCTGTATGGGCTATCGGAACAGGCGAAGCCGCAACAGTTGAAATTATCTCTGAGGTCACACAATGGCTGAGTGAATATTTATTGCAAGAATTTTCTATAAATATTCCTATTTTATATGGTGGTAGCGTTACTTTATCTAATG
>CAYNPP010000084.1:0-2848 GCA_964399095.1 uncultured bacterium
TTTTAGTTCTTTGTACATAAGCTTTCTATACTTTCCATGCTATTAACTGATAAGGAAGTAATATCCCTTGATATTCTTCTATTAATTCCTGATAAAATAGACCCAGGACCACATTCTAGGAAGATATCAACGTGCCCATCAACTTGAATATTGTTAATTGTATCATACCACTTTACCGGATTTTCAAGCTGTAATATAAGATTATTTTTGATTTCTTCAGCTTTCACTGTAGATGACGAGTTAAAGTTTTGATATATTGGAACTTCAGCATCTCTGAAATTTAATGAATTTATTTCATTAGATAAAGCTTCTCTTGCAAAACTCATCAGTGGAGAATGAAAAGCACCAGACACATTCAATTCAATACACTTGATCTTTCTTGATAACTTTTTAGAAAATTGAATAGCATTGAGTATAGAATCTTTTTCACCTGAGATAACAATTTGACTTGGGGAATTATAGTTCGCTATTACTAGCGTACCTTTAGCATATTCTATAATATCATTAATTTCATCCTTGCTGGCATTTATAACTGCAGCCATAGAGCCACTAGTGATTTTATTTGCTTTTTCCATTTCTTTTGCTCTAAGTGTAACTAACTGTATAGCTTCGGAGAATTTCAAGGATCCTGAGCTTACTATAGCGCTGTATTCTCCCAGGCTATGCCCAGCCACGGATTTAGGGATAATATTATTTTCTTTTAAAATATTATCTATCACAGCGCTAATAGTGAAAATAGCAGGCTGTGCATTGATTGTTTTAGTGAGCATTTCTTCTGGTCCAAACAAACATAAATTTTCTAAATCATAACCTAATAGGGAACTTGTTTTTTGAAAGTACTTCTTAGATATTGAACTTGAAAGAATTGATGTTGACATACCAACAAATTGAGATCCCTGTCCAGGAAAAATAAAGGAATACTTATTCATCAATTTACTTTACTATCAATTTTTTCAAAAATTTCAAAATTTTTGTTTAAATCATCCTCTATACTAGAAATTATATTTTTATTATAAAGTATTTCTGCTGATTTTATTGCATTTTTTATAGAAATTTCAGTGCATGATCCATGACACTTTAATACAATACCTCTAACTCCAAGAAAAGGGCTTGCACCATGTTCTTCATAGTTATAGTTTTTAAAAATATTTTTTATTGCATTCAAAGAATCTGAAGATTTCTTTATATTTTTATCAGTTACAATCCATTTATGGATATTATTTAAAATTCCTTCTATAACTTTTAGTGCTATATTCCCAGTAAAACCATCACAGAGTATAACATCTGCCTTCTCATCAAGTATATATCTTGATTCTATATTCCCAACAAAGTTTTCCATATTTTCTTCTAGAAGTCTATATGCTGACAAAGTTAGATTGTTACCTTTATTTTCTTCAGACCCAATATTAAGCAAACCTATTCTAGGGTTATCAATTTTTTTTATATTTTTTACATACAAGCTTGCCATTATTCCGAATTGAAGAATATGAATAGGTCTTACATCAGTATTTGCGCCTACATCAGATAAAATAAATCCATCAGTTTGGGTGGGAATAAATGTAGCAAGAGTAGGGCGTTTTATACCCTTTATTTTCCCTAAAATAAATAAAGAACTTGACAATAATGCAGCGGTGTTACCTGCGCTTACTACAGCTTGAGCATCATTATTATTTACAAGTTGAATTGCTTTAACAAGTGAGCTATTAGGCTTATTCTTAAATGCAAATGCTGGCTTAGGTTCATCCATGCTTATAATATCTGGAGCATGAACAATTTCAATTCTATTTAAATCTAAATCAACTTTTTTTATATGGTCTTCAATTTTATCTTTATGACCAACTAAGATAACTGAAACTTTGGTGTCAGGATAATTTTCAAGGAATAGTTTTACACCATTTATATTTGAGAGGGGTGCGTTGTCACCACCCATTGTATCAAGAGCAATTTTCATAAATCAATAATAGTTATTGATTATTTTGAAGTATCTTTCCTTTGTAGTACAATACGCCATCGACATAATAGGCATTATGTCTCTTATGTACTGTTCCAGTTTGAGAACATGTATCTAAAGCTAAATTCTCTTTAGCTTTCCAGTGAGTTCTTCGTTTTCTTCCTCTTGTTTTTGAAATTTTTCTCTTTGGAACTGCCATATTTTATACTATATCAGCTAGTGATATACCTTTTTTTTGTAGGAATGGTAACAAGCCATATCTATCAATACTTTTAATAGCTGTCGTAGATAGCTTTAGTGTTACTTTCCGATTTAATTCTGGAATATAGTAGGTCTTTTTCTGAATATTAGGATATTGTTTCCTCTTTGTCTTATTATTAGACTTTGAAACATTATTTGCTGTTAATGGTCTTTTCCCAGTTATTTTACATACTCTTGACATATATATTTTACCTATAATAGTAATTCGGCGATTAAATTAAGAAAAAAACACAAGCATAAAAAGAAAATTAATTTTTTTATTTAACTTCAACTTCCCACAATTTTTTTTGATCTATTTGTAAAACCTCCGAAATTTCATTTTTATGTTTATTTGCTTTAATTTCAGTATTAAAGTATCCTGTTCTCACCCTCCAGAATAGTGTATCATTTAGATTGAATTTTTCTAGATGTATATCACCAAAGCCTAGGTGTGAAAGTTTTGAAGAATCTTCAAAAGCCATATCATAATCAGGCCTAGAATATACCTGAACAGTAAAATATGGGCGTGGATGAGAAGGTCTTTCGATTATTGTTTTTTCTTCCTCTATATTTTCCTCTTTTTCCTTGTCAACATTATCCTGAGGAAGGGTCTCATGTTTCTTTTCATCTGCATCATTTTCATTGTCAGTATTTTGA
>CAYNPP010000084.1:2858-6408 GCA_964399095.1 uncultured bacterium
GCCACACTATCTTGACTTGTTTTTACTGCATCAAAATAAAAAATTTCTTCAGCTATAATCTCTCCACCCATAGTTTCAAGTGAAAGAGAAAGGGTGTACTTCCCAACTTCCTCAGCTGTAAAGATCATTATATTATTCTCAATTTCAAATATTGGAATTACACCACTCTCTGATTTTGGGACTCCCCATGCATAAATTATTCCTTCATTATTACCCGGAAAATTTTGGCTTTTAACTTCAAGAATTTCTCCAAGTTGAACTTGAGTGTATTCTTGATTATCGCTACAACCAAATATCATAAGTGAAATAAATAAGAAATATTTTATTTTATTCATACTATATTAGCTCCCTTTTTGAGAAAAAATAGTTTGATTCAAGAATTCCATTCTCTGCTGAATCTGATCCGTGAACCGCATTATTTCCTGTATTTTTTCCAAATTTCTTCCTTATAGTTTCAATAGCTGCCTCTTCTGGGTTTGTAGATCCTATTACAGCTCTCCATTTGGAGACTGCATTTTCTCTTTCTAATGATAAAACTACGCAGCATCCTGATGACATAAAAGAAGTTAATTCATTGAAGAAGGGTCTCTCTTTATGTACTTCATAGAATCCTTCAGCATCTTTTTTAGAAAGATGAATTTGTTTCATTGCAATAATTTTAAATCCCTCACTTATTATTATATCAATAATTTTCCCAGTATTTCCATCAGCATAGGCATCAGGTTTAATAATAGCTAAAGTTGTTTCCATAAATAAAATCCTTTCTATTTATACATTTGCTGTTAATGATTTTTTCATTCTCATACCAATTTCCGCAACTGATTTAGCAACATTTATTCCACAGTCTGCCAATATTCTATTCTTTGCCTCTGCTGTTTCATCTCCACCAGATATAATCGCTCCTGCATGTCCCATTCTTCTCCCTGGAGGGGCAGTTTGACCAGCAATAAAACCAACAATTGGCTTGCTAATGTTGTCCTTAGCCCATCTTGCGGCTTCATTTTCCATTTGGCCACCTATTTCACCAATCAGAACAATACCTTCTGTTTCTGGATCTTTTTCAAAAAGTTCTAGAGCAGAAATCATATCAGTCCCAATAACTGGGTCTCCACCAATACCCAATGCAGTAGTTTGTCCTAGCCCATTCTTTACAAGCTGATCAATTGCTTCATAGGTTAATGTCCCAGATTTTGATATTACTCCAATATTTCCTTTTTTACAAATAAATCCAGGCATTATACCAAGCTTACATTCATCTACAGTTATTATTCCAGGGCAGTTAGGACCAATCAGTCTGGAGTCACTTTGACTTAAGAGATTCTTAACTTTTACCATATCTCTTACGGGGATTCCTTCAGAGATACAAACAATCAATTCAATATGTGCTTCTATTGACTCTATGATTGCGCTCCCAGCAAACCTTGGGGGAACAAATATAATTGATGCGGTTGCTCCATGTGAGTCTTTTGCTTCTTTTACGGTATTAAATACGGGAATATTATCAAGAACCATTTCTCCACCTTTACCAGGAGTAACTCCCGCAACAATATTTGTACCATAATCAATCATTTGCTCTGAATGAAAAGTTCCTTCAGAGCCTGTTATCCCCTGAACTAAAACTTTTGTATTTTTATTAATTAATATTGACATTTTTTCTCCTAGTTTATCGCAGCATTAACAACTTTGTCTGCAGCATCCTGCATTGTTGTAGCTGGAATAATTTCTACCCCTGAGTTGTTTAGTATATCTTTTGCCTCTATTGCGTTGGTGCCTTCTAATCTAACTACAACGGGAACATCAAGCTCAAGCTCTTTAACGGCTTGCACAACTCCCTTTGCCACTCTATCGCACCTGACAATCCCACCAAAGATATTTATTAGAATTGCCTTCACATTTGGATCCTTTAAAATAATTTTAAATCCATTTTTTACTGTTTCAACGCTTGCAGCTCCACCAACATCAAGAAAATTAGCGGGCTCTCCTCCTGTTAACTTTATAATATCCATTGTAGCCATCGCAAGCCCTGCTCCATTAACCATGCACCCAACATTTCCATCTAGCTTTATATAGTTTAGATTATATTTCCCAGCTTCTAGCTCAGTTTCATCAATTTCATATGGGTCTTCCATCTCTTTTATATCTGGGTGTCTAAACATAGCATTGCCATCAAAGTTGAATTTCGAATCCAGCGCAACTATATTGTTGTCTTCTGTCCTAACCAGTGGATTTATCTCAAGAAGAGAAGTATCTTTTTCGATGTAGCATCTATATAGTTTCTGAAAAACATCGGATGCCTGGGTAAAAAAGTCACCTTCAAAGCCAAGCCCATCTGCAAGTGTTTTTACTTGATTATCCTGCAAGCCAGCTACAGGATCAACCCAAACCTTGATAATTTTATCTGGAGTCTCTTCTGCAACTTTCTCAATATCCATCACTCCTTCAGTAGAGGCCATAACAACATCCTGGTTTTTTGATCGATCTAGAGTAATAGCCACGTAGTACTCATGAGCAATATCAAAGGCTTTAGTAATATAAATTTTTCTAACTTTTTGGCCAGATTCACCTGTCTGAGGGGTGACCAAATTCATCCCAAGGATATTGTTAGCAGCTTCAATGGTAGAGGCCTTATCAGGACAGAATTTTACACCACCGCCTTTACCTCTTCCACCAGCGTGAATCTGATCTTTAACAATAAACTTGCTGCATTGATACTCTTCTGCAACTCTATCAATGGCACTTTCTATGTCTTCTTTGCTTTCTACTACAACACCATCCTGAATTGGAATGTTGTATGATTTTAATATATGTTTTCCTTGATACTCATGTATTTTCATTAATTAATCCTTTATAATGGTGGTTCCTGAATTTCCCTTAAGTGCATTTTCTAATTTATTGAGTGAGGTAAGCACGACTTTTTTCCCATAGTGCTCAAGAAAGTAGATGGCAGATTTTATTTTTGGTTCCATAGAACCTTCTCCAAAATGACCTTCATCTAGATACTTTTCAGCTTCACTTACTGTACATTTATCTAATTTCTTTTCGTTGCCTTGCTTGTAATTTAAAAAAACGTTATCTACATCTGTAATCATAAATAGTTCATCTGCTCTTATAATCCTGCCCAGTAACGCTGCGGAGTAATCCTTATCTATAACACCATCAAGCCCATGCAGTATTCCATTTTTATCGTTGTAGGCAGGGATTCCACCTCCACCACCAGCGATAACAATTGTTCCATAGTTAACAAGATGCTTAATTGATTTTCCATTAAAGATGTATAGTGGCTTTGGAGATGGCACAACTCTCCTCCAAACGCCAGGTTCCTGCTCTTTTACAACCCAATCATGTTTTTGAGATAGCTCTTCGGCTGTTTCTTTATTATATGATTTTCCGATATACTTTTTTGGATCCATAAGCTCCGGATCATCCTTATCAACTTTAACTTGAGATATCATACTTACAACCTCACGGTTTGTATCTTCCTTATATAGAGCATTTTGCAGTGATTGTTGTATCATGTATCCGATTGCGCCTTGGGTATTTGCAACAAGCA
>CAYNPP010000084.1:6418-6983 GCA_964399095.1 uncultured bacterium
GAGTGAGTTCATTCCTCTGGAGCTCTGCTCCAACTTGAGGGCCATTCCCATGAGATATGCAGATGTTATAGCGTCTTTTTACAAAGCCCATCACTGCTTTAAGGCTCTCTCTAGTATGAGAAAATTGCTCATCTATTGTCCCTGATTCATCCTTGGGACTTATGGCATTTCCACCTAAAGATATCATTACCGTTGGATTCTGTTTTCCCATAAACTAACCTCTAACAAGCGGCATTGTCATGCACCTTGCACCGCCACGTCCTCTCGATAGTTCTGAGCCATTAATTTTAACTACAATTTTTTCGTTTTGGTCATATTGACCATCAATAATATCTTTTGGATTGTAGGCTTTGTACCCACCCTGTTTAGTAAGGTTTTCTATGGTCATTTTATTTCGCTCGTATAGTAAAATTTTTCCTGGAGCAACAGCAAGTGCATTAGAGCCACAGGTCCACTGTTCTTCCTGCTCACATTTGAATAGTTTTGCTTTATCATCAAACTCACTAACTACTTCTCCTAAACTATTGAAAGTTATTTTTTCTCCATTAGGATTAGATTCGCTAAA
>CAYNPP010000085.1:0-6869 GCA_964399095.1 uncultured bacterium
AATTTTTTTAATAGTAGTTTAAATTGTATTTGAAGAATAATAGCCATTCTATATTTTTAACTTATCATAATAAGCACTAACTAATATAAGTCTTCTACCTTACACACCATAATATTAAATTAGTAGTAGAAAATTACGTGGAGAATAAATGAATAGAATATTTATAATCATGATATTGTTTGCGCTCTCTTTAGCTCAAACTAAGTACGAGCTGATAGATGGAACTATTATTGTAGGCGATATAGTGTCTCAATCTGATACAGAGATAGTTATAAATACAAAGTTTGGTGAGGTTACTATTCTAAAAAGTGATATTTTGATAAGGACTTATACTATTGTAATGACTAATGGAACTACACTTAATGGTGAAAAAATATCTGAAGATGAGACCACAATAAATATAAAATCAGATTATGGAACACTTGCGCTTGAAAAGGAAGAAATTTTAAGCATAACAGAGAACTATTCATCCTCTGATAATCAATCACCGAGTTCTTCTAATTGGACATACCCACTTCACTCAGTCCCATCTTCAGAACCAACTGAATTTTCTATTGGAGAGGAAAAATTGATTGACTATTTCTTTGACCCTACCGCATACACTCTTGATGAAGGTGTGCTGTATCTAAGCGGGCTGTCCTTTGGCTTTGGTTTATCAGATAGAGTGCAGGTCACAACAAAGTGGGGTAACTTCTTCTGGGGAGATATGAATATTAGGCCTAAACTAACTTTGTTTGAAAAGGGGAACTGGGAGAAGCAGCACGCTTTATCAGTTGGAGCGCACTACCACACTCGATGGGCATCAAATAAAAAAAGTTGGCATAGCATTGAAGTAGACAATATAGTAGTAGTTGATGATTGGGTTGAAAACTCTGAATATGATTCTCAAACTCAAGAGTATACGTATCTAGGTCTATGTGGAGACATGGATTGGCATGGCTGCTACCCACAGACTGGAGTAGAAACAAAGTATCTTAATGGATACTACGATCCCTATGAGGTCCCTGAGTTTGGATACGAATATGATGATGATTGGTATGTTGACCACTATAGTTCACATACAGACAGTGAGGGCAACACATTCTATCAAAATGAACCCCATATAAGACGAATCGATGATAGCTATGATAGTCCATTTCATTCTAATTACTTCCAGATGGTTGAATTCTTTACCGCATACACAACATCAAAGGCTCGCTCTAATAAAAGAGGAAGAATCTCACACACAATGGGCGCAAATGTTCAGCTTGTGTTAACTGATTCAGATGTAGACACATACTACAGGCTCTACTACGGCGTTGATATCGATATCAATTCTAAACTTAAAATGATTTCTGAGATATTCTACGATCCTTACTACCTTGAGCTTTGGCAGGAGATTGAATACTCAGACTGGGACAATTATATTAGTGGAGATGATCTGCAGGATGAAATAGAAGCAGGACCGAATGTTGTACCTGTTCATCTTGACTTTGGCTTTATCTATGCATTCAATGAGCATCTCAGGATTGGCTTTCATTTTCAGAGGCCATTCTTTGCTATATACTGGAAATTCTAATATTGGTTAGAAAATAAAGTCTCTTTTATAGAATAATATTATTTATGTATATTCTCCCCGCAATGAAAATATTCAATAAAATATTATCTGCATATATATTATTTGTTTTTATATCATCCTCATATGGACAGATGAACAAAGATATTGCGTGCGAAACCATTAATTTAAGCTACATGAAATCAGATCAGGTCTCTGGCGTTTTAAAGGGGATGGGATACAATGTCATTGAATATGAAACCAATGACACCCTAAATATCTCTAACTATGTATACACCCCACTTAATGATTTAAATCAGTTGCCAACAATTATTAATTTCCCTCATCCCAGAGCAGGTCACCTAGATGACTATGGCGATAGCAGTTCAGATGAGTATGGGTACTATGATTACTATGACAGCGGCAGTGATTTTGACTCAAACTCATATTTAAGTGGATCTACTCTATCAAATCTTATTTCTTCTGACCCCATGGAGAGATTGATGATATGCTACGATGATCAAACTAAGAGCGACTACTACAGACTCCTAGAATATATAAAAAATAAACTTGATATTGCAGCTAAACAGATAATGATAGATGCTATGGTTATTGAAATTAATAGTAATGACCTACAGTCCTATGGAGTGGGAATAGCAGACACCACTGCAAGTACAGATATTGTAACAAAAATAAATACTCTTGCTCTCTCCTATGGTGAAATGGGAATTTTTACAGAGATAGGAAGAACAATTGCAGATGAGATTGATATCGAAATACAAGCACTAATGCAAAATTCATCTGCTGAGATTCTATCCAAGCCATCTGTGCTAGTTCTTGATGGTAGACAGGCTAGAATTCAGGTTGGTGAGCAGATTCCAATATCAAAGCTACCCCTATCAAGTGCCCAAGATCTATATCTTGTCCCAGATATCGAGTACCTCCCAGTAGGGATTACACTTAATATAAGGCCAAGAATAAGTGATGACAGCAGACACATTACTATGCAGGTAGAGACAATTATCACTGAGGCGGAATCAGATGCATCTTCAAGTAGCACTGTACTTGATGCGCCAGTTATCAATAATAGGAAAGTCGAATCATTTGTTAGGCTTGCTAATAACACCCCATTTATTGTAGGAGGATTAATCAGTAGCAAGGATACCGATGGAAATGCAAGGGTACCTATACTCAGCAAAATTCCAATCATAGGAAATCTATTTAAGTCTAACACAAAAAATAATCAGAATAGAGAAGTTATTATTGTTATCACACCTCATATTATTGAAGACAACTACAGTCAATTCAGCAAGGTCGTACCACAGGACTCTGATATGTTCAATTCATTTGGATCAAAGCTGTTCTCAAACAGCTACAGATTAAAAGAATCTGATATCTATGATCTGGATTTTATAAAAGAGAGTGACGCCCTTTCTGAATTACGAAATAATATTTCATCTATGAGTATTGATGAAATAGAGAAGGATAAGTTAGCAAGTAGTATATCTGAAGGTGCTATCCCAGGTGAAGAGGTTCTAGTAAGACGCATGCTATTTGATATAATTAAAAAAAGTAACTACTATTCATATCTAAATCCTGATAATATTATTTTCTTTGATGAAAATGGAACTCTTAAATTTTTGAAAGATTTTGATAATGAGTATATAAAAAGCTCTGAGAAGAATGGTATGATCTTTACGATTGAAGTTGAAACTGAAAATCAATCAACCTTTAAAAGACCTTTTATTAAATCAGAAAAATATAAAATTGATAGTGATTATCTCATAGATTTAAGAATAAAAAACAATATCTCTCCATCAATTATTCTGACAACTAAAAATCATAAGAGAATGTTAATTGAGGCTCTTATACTTAAGCATCTACTTGAAATTAATGAAGATATGGCTCTATCTATTGATTCATTTAGACGTGGTCTTGAAATTCAATTTCCTAATCCTGAAATTCTTGAGAGCAATATCCAGCTTATTGATGAAGATATAGTCAGCTACTACTATGAAATCTTTGACTACTACTATGCATTTGAACAAAAGTTTAATGAGGTTTATAACAAATATTAATAGGTTTGGTTACGAATCTTTGAATAAAAAAAGCCGACTTATAACTAAGTCGGCTTTTTTATTATAATTAAAACTAATAAAGTTAGTTTGCAGAACCACCTTGATTCTGAGACTTTGCATTATTTCCGGTGCTCTTTGTACCCTTTGCACCACTACATTCAAATATATACCATTTACCAACATCATTTCCTTTTGGAGCAGATATTAAATTCTTCTTTTTATTTGGATTCTTAGCAACTACGCATGAATGCTTTTTGATTGCGGACTCTAAATGATGTATCTTTTTAGAAGAAATTCTACCTTTAGTAACATATTGATTAACCACAGCTATTTCCTGTTTTGTAAGCTTAGCTTTATATTCCTTCTTTTTAAGAAGTTCCATGCAAATATAATGATAGCTGCCGTTTACTTTTTTCCCAGGTAATGTCTTTTTATTCATTTTTCCAGGTAAATTTCCCATTCTTCCTGGTCCAGCATTAAGCACTGAGAGCATGCTACCCAAAGTTAAAGACAAAATAATTGCAACATTTAATATTTTATTCATTTTATTCTCCATTATTTGATTATAAATATTGTACAAATATAAGGTAGATATCTAATAAGAAGTGTGATTTATATTACATTTTTAAATTATTATAAGTAATTTTTATTTATGGGATATATTTTTGCACTATTAAGCGCTGTTTCATGGGCATCTGGAACCATTTCTTTTAAAAAGGTTCAACATACTATTCCATCTTATCTAGTTAATCTCTACAAAAATATTCTTGGATTTCTTTGCCTTGGAGCAGTCATCTTTATCTTGATTTTTTTTACCTCTGGAACATTTAATAGCTTAACCTATGGGAGTATATTAATTCTTATTTTAAATGGGATAATAGGGACATGTATAGCAGAGCAGCTTTATATTAAATCTCTGTCACTCCTTGGAGCAAATTTAATATCAGTATTAGGATCATCGCTTGCTATTTTTATTTTTATTTTTGCATTTGGTTTAAATTATATTTTTGGTCCAGCATACTTCCCTGAACAATACTGGCCACCACATTTTTTTGAAGCAACTGGCTTTTTTTTGATTATTGTATCTATAATTCTTAGTTCATGGGATAAGAATCTATCAAAGTATAACAAACCTATTGGTATTTTATATGCAATAGTAGCGTTTGCATTGATGGGCGTATCAGCTAATCTGACTAACTGTATAATAAATTTGAATTCTTCAGATTCATTGATTGGTTTAAATAAGCATTTAACTGTTCTATGGATTATTTTTCTTCGATTTATTCCTGCTATAATATTTCAAATTCTCGTAGCTGCATTTTATAAGATATCATTTAGGGATTCTTTAGATATTTTCATTGAAAATAAAAAGGCAATAGGATACGTTACATTTGGTTCTGTGATGCTATCATTTATGGCAATAACATTTTTAACTCTTGGAATAGCAATGGAGTCAAATAATGTTACACTTTTCTCTATTCTAGCTCAAACTTCAAACGCGCTTATATTTTTACTTGGATGGATTATACTAAAGGAAATTATAAATCTAAAAAAAATAGTGGCAATTATTTTGACCTTTATTGGAGCTATTCTAATTATTCTAAGTAAACAATATGGTTTAAATTAGTGTATATCTAATTATAAATCATTCATATCTAATTTCAGCTGTTCGTCCTCTTTGACCTTTTTTTCTTTAACAACAGAAATAAAAGAAGCTGTAAGTAGACCAGTAGGGACAGCCACAACCCCAATTCCCAACAAACAAACAAGCGATGCAAATATTTTACCCCCAGCTGTTATTGGAGCTATATCGCCATATCCAACTGTTGTTAGCGTGCATATTGCCCACCACATGCAGTGAAAAACTGATGCAAAAGCATCAGGCTGAGTGGAATTCTCGAAATAATATATCCCAATAGATGATAGATAGAGTAAAATAAATGTTAAAAATAATAACAAAGATAACTCAGCTTTGATCCTGCTGAATGAAACAACCATAATATCTATAGATGCGCTATATTTAAATAATTTGGATAATCTTAGTAGACGCACTATCCTTATAGCTCTGACTCCTCTTAGGTCTACTGTTACTGTGAGATAGTAAGGTAAAACAGCTATCAAATCAATCAATCCATTAAAACTAAATATATAGCTGATTTTTTTATCGGCCACAACTAAACGTAGAATATACTCTAGTGTAAATATAGTTATCGTTATTTTTTCAAATATATTAAAAAGATGCATTGTTGATTCACTCAAATTAGGTATTGTCTCAATAGAAAAGGCAATAATTGATAAAATAATTAGTAACTGAATGAATAAATCAAAAAATTTACCCGCTGCCGTGTTCTGTTTCTCAATAATGTTTTTTAAATTCATGGCTATGTTTTAGTACTATTCCTCCTCTAAACTGCTAATATAGGAAATAATTAATAAATATTCTATGACCTATATCAATTACTTTCTTATATAAATTTTGTAGGATGAGGGGAAATAAAAACCCCTCGATAACTCGAAGGGCTTTCTCTGTACCCACGACAGGACTTGAACCTGTGGCCTACGGATTAGAAATCCGAAGGCTAAACCTAATTATATTGACGAGGATTGTATTCTGATTGTCTTGGTGTTATGGTTTTTGGTGTTTTTTTAGAGCTATTTTAAGAATACCACTTTCTGAGTATCAGTAGATTGTCCTGCTGTCATCTTAATAAAATATGTTCCTGTTGAGAAATTACTCGCATCCCAAATAAATTGATATACACCTGGACTTTTATAATCATTAAATAGTTTAGTCACTAACTGCCCATTAATATTAAATACATCCATTTCAACATGTGAGATTTTAGGTATCTGATAACTTATAGTTGCAATTGAGTTAAATGGATTTGGTGAAATTTTTATTTTATAATTACTTGGTAATAAATCACCATTATCATTTAACAGGTAAATAGGATGAGCAAATTCTCTATGCTTATATTCATGATTTATGGTGTAAGTAATTAAATGAATATCTGTGGATGACATTATATTTACATTATCAGCAAATAAACTGAAAATATATCCTTCAGAAGCGGCAAGTGTAATAGTTGTATCTATGGGGACAAACCAATCACTACTATCATCAAAATTACAATGATATTTCTTTTCAGATGAGCTATGATTTACTATTTCAAATTTTAAATTAATATTTTCTCTATCTAAAATTATTCCATTATAATCTAGAACACCATTATTAATTGACTCATAATTATAAAAAT
>CAYNPP010000086.1:0-6654 GCA_964399095.1 uncultured bacterium
ATAGAGAATATTTTATTGCTTTATCTGAATGGGTATAATCTTTTACGTTACTATTATTAATCCCATCTTTTTTAATAAAATCTAGCATATCTATGTAATCAAAGTGGGCTGAAATATCAACTACGTATCCCTTACTATTAAAGTCATATTCATCTATATCACCACATAGATTCCCTATTTTCTTTTCATTATTATAAATAAATGTAACTAGCTTCAACTTAACCTTTCTTTTTATTTACGGCAATTTTACTTTCAACATCATTATTAAATCTTCTCTCAGTAGGATATGCAAAATCAATATTATCATATTCCTCAAATGCATTTAAAACATCTTCCCATATTTTATGTTCAGATTCTCTTCTTAGACTAGGCCTGCAAAGATACCTAAGGGTTAGCTCCACACCACTTGCCTCTACCTTTGTGATAACTGTAGGCTCAAGGTTGGGTTTTTTAATCATAAATTTCTTTGTTGCTTCAGCTACCTTCTTTTCAGCGCTTTTAGTTTGGATCATTGCATTGTTATTAACAATTTCAATTAACATTTTCTTTGCTTGTTTCCAATCACTCTCAAATGTTACCAAGACAGGAATCTCATTCCATATATACTTAAATCCTCTTCCATAATTTGCGAGCGTCTCTGTAAAAATTATTCCGTTTGGGACATGTATTAATCTTCCTGTGTGATCATCTGCATCAACCCAGCTACCAATCTCCATTAGTGTAAAGCTAAATATACTAGTATCAATAACATCTCCAGATTGAGTTCCAAGCTGTATCCTATCTCCTACTTCAAATGGACTTCTCCATACTATATAAAGCCATCCTGTAACATTGGTAAGAGGCTCTTTTAAAGCTATTGCTATACCTGCAGAAACAAGCCCTAAATATGTTACAATGGATTCTATTCCCTTAAACCAAATCTGTGCTATAATTATAAATATTAATGCAAAAGATATGTAGCTTGTGATTTTATGCCACTGGTAGCGAGTTTTTATGTTTTCAGTTACTTTATATACGATTTTTAATATAAGTCGCCTAATAACAAAGAACAGTAAAAATGCCAAAAGTGTTGCAATAAGCTTTGCTTGTATAGATGAATAAGTAAAGAACTTACCAATTATATGTAGAAAATCATTTTCCAATTATAGCGTCCTTGTAAATTTGCCCCCTAATGTTCCATGAAAAATATAAGGCAACAACAATAGAAGAAAGTATAGAAAAGTTCATAGCATCAAATGAAAATTTAAATTTTAATAGAAATTTCAATATAAAAACAAATATCAACAGAGATTGGTATCTCATCCACCACGTAATCACATTTATATTTGAATAAGATTGATTGTTCAATTTTTTCCCATTAATAAGAAGATTAATAATTTTGTATCCATATAATCTAAACATAAGAAGCTGTAAAACCATTAATAAGTACAAAATATTATTTGAGATTATTGCATTATTTAATGAACCGATAGGAGCTAAAGGTAAAGGCCAGTAAAAAATGATACTTGTATCACATAAAAGAATATCAAATAGTAGATGTAGAATCATCCCAAATAGAATGCCATTTATTATTTTATTATTAAGATTTAAATTAATTAGTTCATTTAATGTGAGGAAAATACCAAATAAAAAAATAATAAACAGAATGCTGTGAAAAACTGATCCATGGAACTCATTATAAACATTGAAATATTGCAGTGAAATTCCTATATCTGGAATCATCATCCCTATTGGTAAACCCAAGTTAACTTTTGTATAATTAGATAGCTTTAAAATCAAAAATAATGAAAATATAATATAGAATCCAGAGAAGTTCATTCTTCTTATTAAATTATTAATTATTTTTAATCAATCATATGAATAAAGTAGATAATATAGAAAAGCAAATAGTTGAACTTCTTTCAAGTTCTATTTGTGTAGAACTTGAAAGACAGGATACAATGATTCATCCGTGCGTGATTTTTGAGGCATCAAAATCAATCATTGGGCTAGATATTGATGCTCCATGTCATGTGCTGATCAACTTTATGGTTGATAGTTCTAGAGAGCTAACAGATGACATGAAATTCAACAATGAAAATATAGAATCAGAAACAACATCGATATTTGAGCTTGAAGAATGTCTTATTAATAAGAATTATGAAAAATCAAAAAATGTGATTTGTAAGCTAGTTAATTTATCAGATGGAAAAAATCTTATAGAATTCATGCTTGAAACTAGCATGCTCCAAAGTGGAAAATCATTACAGGTAGTATGGTCAATATATAAAATAATGAGCTTTATTGGTTATCAACATAAAAAAGATGTTAGAAATGCATTGGCATTGTCATCTAGAGCTATTATCCTTGATGATTTTCAATCGCACACAGATGAATATGATATAGATAAAGATGAAATATTTAATGAAATTGAATTAGATCAAAGTGCATTATTTAGTTTATCTCAATTGTATGAAATAGACAATACTCAATTTATAAGACATAAAACTATTAGGGAGAATGCCGCAAAATATTTGGGTTACTACCAAGAAAAAATTATCGATAGAAATAAGTTCTCAGAAAATATTAAGGAACCATCAGAGCCCTTCAGAAGAAAAGAACTACTAAACATTTTATTGAAGCTTGGTATAAATAAAAATAATATATTGCTTATTAATTCAATCAGGGCATATATGAAGAACTGTAGTAATATAAACTATGAAAGAGTTATCTTCTATTTATACAAATTAGGTAGCTAGAGCAGTGGATAATCAAGAAATATCAAAATTATTTTTAAAAGGCGTGGAAACATTTAATAATATGGAATTTTATGAGGCGCATGATTATTTCGAAGAAATTTGGTCTGACTATAAAATAAATAATAGGCTCTATTTGCAAGGCCTGATTCAGCTGTCTGTAGGTTATTTTCACATATCAAATGATAATAAAAATGGAGGATGCAGCTTACTGAAAAAAGCCATTAGTAAGTTAGAGCAATTTAATTTTTTCATTTTAGATGATTTTGCATCAGAAAAGATAGCCATACAAAATACAGATGAAATTAAGTCTGCGGCAAAAAAATCATATAGTCAAATTTTATCAATTGATAATACTATCGATTTTGATTGGAGTTTAGCCCCAAAAATAATTTTAGAAGATGGAAAGTAAAAGCCACAAATTAGATAGAATGCAGCAAATCATATATCTGTTGAAAAAGGAATACCCCGACTCTAAGTGCAGTCTATATTATGAAAATGCATTTCATCTTCTTGTTGCTACAATTCTATCTGCACAATGCACAGATGAAAGAGTCAATAAAGTTACCTATCCAGTTTTTAAAAAATTAAAAGCACCATCTGAATACTATGATATGTCATTAGAAGACATAAAAAAATGGATTTTTTCAACAGGATTTTATAATAATAAGGCCAAGTCAATAAAGAAATTAATTAAAATTTTATGTAATGAATATAATGAGAGTGTTCCCGATAATATCACAGAGTTAGTTAAACTTCCAGGAGTTGGTAGAAAAACTGCTAACGTTGTCCTAGGAACTTTCTACAAAGTCCCCTCGATTGTTGTAGATACACATGTGACTAGGTTAGTCAATCTCTTAAAATTTTGCAGAACAAAGAACGCAGTAATTATAGAAAGAGAACTCAGTAAAATTATTGCTAAAAAGGATTGGGTGATATTTACTCATTTGATGATTGATCATGGCAGAAAAATTTGTATCGCAAATAGACCTAAGTGTAATATCTGCATTTTAAAGAATCATTGTCCATCTGCACATAAATAATAATTCTAAGAGTTTTATCTTATGTAAGTTAATATTAAATTACATTGATTTTAATTTAATCTAACTATTTGATGCCACAAATTACTAAACAGTATAAATTTTGCGCGGCCCATAAATATTGGAATGATAAATGGGATGAAGAGCAAAATAAAAAAATATTTGATGAAGATGTCAAGGTGCATGGTCATAATTATGATTTATTTGTAACAGTCAAGGGACCAGTAAATGAGGATAGTGGTTTTATTATAAATCTTAAAGAGTTAAATAATATAGTTAATGAGAAAGTAATATCTATTTTAGATCACTCAATGATACAAGATCATCCATGGTTTAAAAATAAGCAACCTTCAACTGAAAATTTAGTTATTTTCATTTGGAGTGAGATTGAAAATGAAATTGATACCCCTGCTAAATTACACCGCATTAGACTAAGGGAAACTGGAACAATCTTTACTGAGTACTTTGGAGAATAAAATTAATAATGGATAAAATAGAAAAAATAACTAAAGAGCTTCTTCTCGAAATTGGAGAGAATCCACAGCGAGAGGGGCTTATTAAAACTCCAGCCCGAGTTTCTAAATCATGGAAATTTTTAGTTAAAGGATATGGAGAGAATATAGAATCAATTGTAAATGGAGCTGTTTTTACTGAAGATAATCAAGACATGATTATAGTTAAAGACATCAATTATTATAGCCTATGTGAGCATCATTTACTGCCATTCATGGGTAAAGTCCATATTGGGTATATTCCTAATGGGAATGTCCTAGGGCTATCTAAAATTCCAAGAATTGTTGATATGTTTTCACGACGATTGCAGCTTCAAGAGAGATTGACTCATCAAATTGCAAACAGTATTGATAATTTTTTAGAGCCAAAGGGCGTTGCAGTTGTACTTGAGGGAGAGCATCTTTGTATGCGCATGAGGGGGGTTCAGAAACAAAATTCAATTATGCAAACCTCCTCAATGGTAGGTATTTTTAGAAAAGATGAAAAAACTAGAGAAGAGTTTTTAAATTTGATATCATAAGTATGATAGTTGAAAAACTGAAACATATTGAAAAAAACATTGCAATTAAATACTCACCTTTGATTGATTTGTCAACTCAAAATTTCGAGGATGTGTATAGCCATATAGTTAAAAATTCTAACAATGAATTAAATTTTTTTTGGATTGGAAGAAGAGAATATAAAAATACATGGGACCTTCAAAGTAGAATTCAAGAGAAAGTAAAAGAAAACGTTCTTAATGGTATTGTATTATTACTTGAGCATGATCCTGTATATACTATTGGTAAAAATGCTGATGAATCAAATTTATTGCCAAGTATACCAGCGAATATAAAAGTAGTGCAAACAGATAGAGGTGGGGATGTTACATATCATGGTCCTGGTCAGCTTGTAGGGTATCCTATTATAGACTTAAGAAAATATAATAAAAGCATACCTGCTTTTATGCGTGGTCTAGAGACTTCTTGTATTGAGCTGCTCTCACAACTTGGGATATTTGCAGGCACGAAAGATGGACTTACTGGTGTATGGGTTGATGATAAAAAGATAGTGGCTCTGGGAGTCAGACTATCTAGATGGGTTTCTATGCATGGATTTGCAATAAATGTTTCAACAGATATACAGCAGTATCGAGGAATTATCCCCTGTGGTATTTCAGATTATGGAATTACTTCAATAGAAAGATTAAAATCTACAGACTTTTCTTTATATGAAATATCCTAATTGCTAGTCCAGTATTTAACAGATATGATTTCATCTCTTGGGAGAGGAACTATAAATGTCAAAGTTTAAAGGTTTTTCAAAAAAAGATTTAATTGATATTTATGAGAGAATGTATTTATCAAGGGTACTTGATAATAAACAACTTATTCTATTAAAGCAAGGGAAGGGTTTTTTTCATATTGGTGCAAGTGGTCATGAAGCTGCAGAGTTAGCGGCAGCACGTGCTATTAATCCTACAATAGATTTTTCTTATCCCTATTACAGAGAACAGGCATATTGTATAGGTGTTGGCATGACATCAAGGGAATTATTGTTATCTTTCTTAGCAAAAAAGGATGATCCAAATTCAAGTGGAAGGCAGATGCCCCAGCATTTTGGGAGTAAAGAACTTAACATTATTAGTCAGTCCAGCCCAACAGGGACGCAATATCTTCAGGCTGTAGGAGCAGCATTTGCATTGCAGAGAGATAAAACAAATTCACTTGTATATGTTTCATCTGGTGAAGGGACCACAAGCCAAGGGGATTTCCATGAAGCATTAAATTGGGCAAGTAGAGAGAAAGCCCCTGTTGTATTTCATATTCATAATAACAAATTTGCTATTTCTGTTCCCATAGAAGATCAAGTAAGTGGGGAGTCAGTATTCAACATGACTTCAGGCTACGAGAACTTATCAAGGTATGATGTAGATGGATGTAATTTTTTTGAATCATATCAAGCTTTTAAATTAGCTGTAAACAGAGCTCGTGGAAGGAAGGGGCCCAGTATTATAATATCAGATGTTGTGCGTTTACTACCACATTCATCATCTGATGATCATTCGAAATATAGAACTCCGAGTGAGTTAAAGAAGGACAAAGGGAGAGACCCCTTGAACATATTTAAAGAAGAATGTGTTGCATCAACAATAATTAGCATTGCTGACTTTGAAAGAATAGAAAAGAAAATTAATAATCAGGTAGACAAGGACACAGATTGGGCAGAGCTTCAGGACTCACCTACTCCAGATTCTTACTCTGAAAATTTATTTTCAATGGAGACTGGAGTAAAAAATATTACAACAGATGAAATAAAATACTCTGATTTAAATCCATGTGTCATGGTTTATGCCATCAATCATGCTCTTCAAGAGGAACTTGAAT
>CAYNPP010000087.1:0-6563 GCA_964399095.1 uncultured bacterium
CAAATTGGCGAAAAAATCTATAATGGGCCTGAATCTCACCAAAAAAAAGAAGGTACACCCACTATGGGGGGGATAATAATATTACTATCTATTATCCTCCCCTCTATCCTATGGTGCAGAATTGATAATGTTTATTTCCAACTTATACTATTTACAACAATATTTATGGGCATAATTGGATATATTGATGATTATCTTAAAGTAATAAAATCTTATAATAAGGGACTGATTGCAAGATACAAAATTATAGGTCAGATACTATGTGGTTCTGTTTTAGGATTTTATCTTATTTCTATTGAAAGTTTTGCATTTATTATAACAAATAACGGGAACGTACCAATACCAAATACCGCTATATCAATTCCTTTCCTCGCAAATTATTTTTTAGATATTACAGTATTATATATACCACTTGTTATTTTAGTTATAATAGCCTCTTCAAATTCTATAAATCTAACAGATGGACTTGATGGATTGGCTGCGGGGTTAACTACTATAAGTTGTCTAACATTTTCAGTTATAGCTTATGCATCAAGTAGATATGATTTCAGTGACTATCTAAATATTTTCTTTATTCCAGGCTCTAGCGAGCTATTTGTTTTTGCTCTTGTTGTATCTGGTAGTTGCATAGGATTTTTATGGTTTAATGCATATCCAGCCAAGGTATTTATGGGCGATACAGGCTCTCTCCCGTTAGGTGCTGCATTAGGATTCCTTGCAATAATTTTCAAAAAAGAAATACTTCTTATAATAATTGGAGGTGTTTTTGTAATAGAAGCTCTAAGTGTAATTACACAAGTTCTCTACTTTAAATATAGTAAATATAAACATGGGAAAGGTCAGAGAATATTAAAAATGGCACCACTTCATCATCATTTTGAATTATCTGGATGGCATGAAAATCAGGTAGTTGTTAGATTTTGGATTTTGGGTATTATTTTTTCAATATTATCAATAACAACTTTTAAGATTCAATGATGTATACTAAAAAAAGTAATCCGGACTCTAAACTTGATTTAATAGAGGGAATCAAAATTTCAATCTTGGGTGCAGGCAAGAGCGGTATTGATGCAGCACAATTATCAAAAACAATTGATGCTGAAGTTTTAATAAGTGATATGAATAAAAATGATGATGATATAATAATAGAAGATGTTGAAGTAGAAACTGGAAGGCATTCTAATAAAATACTAGACTCTGATTTAATAATTAAAAGTCCAGGGATTCCAAACGACATACAAATTCTTATTTCTGCAGAAGAAAAGAATATCCCTATTATTAGTGAAATTGAATTTGCTGGTTTCTTTACTAAAAGTCCTATTATAGCTGTGACAGGCTCTAATGGAAAATCCACTACAGTTGAATTACTACATTCTATATTTAAAAATGCAGGATATCATTCATTTTTAGGTGGAAATATTGGTACATCATTCTCAAAGAACATACTACTAGAAAAAGAACAGAAACCACATAGAGCAATTCATATTCTTGAAATAAGCAGTTTTCAGCTTGAACATATCATTTCATCTTTTTTTGATGTTGGATGTATTTTAAACATAAGTGAAGATCATTTAGATAGATATAAAGACTATAATGAATACATACAAACAAAATTAAAAATGGAAAAAATTATAAAAAAGAAAGGACACTTAGTTATAAATGCAGATGATAAAATATTATCAGAAAATAATTTTAGTATCTCAAATATTTCTGCATTCAAAAGCACTGATCTAACTTCTTCAGAAATAGATTTAAAGTCTATTTTATTAATTGGAGAGCATAATTACAGTAACATTTCAGCTGCTATTTCTATTTCAGAGTTATTTAATATTTCTAGAAAGACGATAATTGAGAGTATAGCTTCATTTAAATGTCTTCCAAACAGATTAGAACTTTTATGCACAATAAATGGTGCAAGAGTTTATAATGATTCTAAAGCTACAAATATACAGTCCATGCTTATGGCAATTGAATCTATAGAAAATGATATAATACTGATTGTGGGGGGGCACGACAAAGGTGATACAGATTTTTCATGTGTATTTGATAAATATATAAATAAAATCAGTTTCATTTCTTGCTATGGAAAGAGTGGAAAAAAAATTCACAGTCAAATATCAAATAAAATTAATTCTAGTTACAAGCAGATTTTTAAAGATGCAGTAATGGATGCAATTTCAAACATCAATAATGATTGTACATTATTACTATCTCCTGGTTGTGCAAGTTTCGATCAGTTTGAAAATTATGAGCAAAGAGGAAAAGCATTTAAAGATATTCTGATAGGATTGGCATGAAAAATGATTTAACCAATTTAAAATTATTAATCTTTGCTTTATGTGCAATAGGGTTAGTAGTGCTATATAGCGATAGTAGTTCTTTCTCTGCTTCTAGATTTGCAGATTATCAGTTTTTTTTTAGAAAGCAGATATTTAGACTCATTTTAGGTTTTGTATTATTATATGCTTTATCGAATATTAATTATAATTTTTACAAGAGGCATTCAAAGAACATCTTGTATACTTGTTGGATTTTAATTGGGGTAGGTTATTTAACTTCAACTTATTTTAATCTTCCTACATCTAGAAGTCTTGTTATACTCGGAAAGAATTTTTTAACTACTTCAGATTTAGCAAAATTCGGATTGATTATCTATATAGCATCTTTTATTGAACAGAACAGAAGAAATATTAATAATATTAAAGTATTATTTAGAGAATTTATTCCGTTCACACTTTTTACCTTATTATTGATATTTTTTCAACCGGATATGAGTACTACCTTTTCAATCTCATTAATAATAATAATAATGATTTATATTGCTGGAATTAATATAAGGTATCTTTGGTATACATTTGGTCTAGGATTCTTTGTTGTATCATTAAAAATTTATAGTACACCCTTTCAATGGAAACGATTTATTAATTGGAGTACAGGAGATGGAGATATTCAAAGCATTGGATCTGTCTTGGCATTATCAAATGGTGGATTTTTCGGAAATGGACTTGGGGATGGGATATTTAAAAGAGGCTATTTACCAGCTGTACATACAGATTTTATTTTGCCAGTAATTGGAGAAGAACTTGGTTTTATTGGAATCTTGTCAATCTTCTTACTCTTCTTTATGTTTCTTTTTCTATGCATAAAAATACTTCAAAATATTCATGATTTATTTGGATTCTTTCTTGGTTTGGGGATTACGATGAATATCATCATATATTTTTTGATAAATGCTTCTTATGTTGTGGGGATATTCCCAACGACAGGTCTTGCACTTCCCTTTATAAGTTATGGTGGTTCACATCTGATACTAAGTTTAGCATCGATGGGGATATTGATAAATATGGGAAATTATTATTTAAATAGAAAAATTGTTAATTACTATGAATAAAAATAGACAAAAAGATTATAGAGTTTTAATTGCTGGTGGTGGAACAGGAGGGCATCTATTTCCTGCTATTGCAATAGGAGAAGAGTTAGAAAAATGTGGTTTTAACATAAAATTTATGGGAAGTAAATATGGCATAGAATCTAATAGTAAGCATATTGATCAAGATTCTATTTATTTGATGGACATAAAGGGTATCCAGAGGTCATTTAATATACGTTCGATTTTATCAAATCTGATGCTCCCTCTAAAAATAATTAGAACGTACATGCAGGTAAATAAAGTTATTAGACAATTTAAACCAAATTTAGTTATAGGCACCGGTGGATATGCTTGTGCATTGCCTGTTTATGCTGCTATACATAAAAGGGTATTAACTGCAATACAAGAACAAAATGTATTACCTGGGATGGTAACAAATTTTTTTTATAAAAAAGTAGATGTGGTTTTTACCTCTTTCCCTGAGACAATGGGATACTTAGACAGTAAAAATATAGTATGCACAGGTAACCCAACAAGAAAGAATATTGTAAAACTTGATAGACAAGAGTCTTTAATTAAACTAAATCTAGATCCTAGTAAAAATACTATACTTATAATTGGTGGTAGCCAAGGTGCCAAGTCAATAAATAATCATTTTAGCAATTCATATCAGAAATATTTGGATAAAGATATTCAAATTATCTGGCAGGTTGGATTACACTCAAAGGAATTAATAGATACAATAAAGCATAAAAATATAAGAATATTTGAATTTATTGATGATATGGGACTTGCATATTCTGCTTCTGATATAGTTGTTTCAAGAGCTGGTGCTACTGCAATATCTGAGATATTGTTTCTTGAAAAACCATCTATTTTAATTCCCTATCCATATGCAGCAAATAATCATCAAGAAATTAATGGCAATGTATTATCTAAAGCAGGAGCTTCCATTATGGTTATGGAAAATGAATTTTCTAAAGGGAAGTTAGAAGATTCTATTATTGATTTACTAAAAACACCTTCTAAAATAAAATCATATGGACATAATGCATCTCAATTGTCAAAGAAAAACTCTGCTGAATTAATCTCAAAAGAGATAATAAAGAGGATAAATAGTGCTAGGGGATAAAAGAAAAATACATTTTGTGGGTATTGGCGGAATAGGAATGAGTGGTATAGCTGAGTTGCTATTTAATTTAGACCATATAATAACTGGTTCAGATATAAAAGAGTCAGATAGGACAAAATATCTAAAAGACATGGGAATAAAAATTACTATTGGGCATTCTGAAAAGAATGTAATTGACACCGACCTAGTAGTTTACTCATCTGCAGTTGCTCTAGATAATTGTGAGATAATTAAAGCAAAAAAAATCAACGTTCCAATTATAAGAAGAGCAGAAATGTTGGGTGAATTGTTAAAGGTCAAGGAAAGAAGTATTGCTGTTGCGGGTACACACGGTAAGACCACAACATCTTCAATGTTAAGTTTAATTTTAGATGGAAATAATAGTAATCCAACGGTTGTTGTCGGGGGGATTGTTCAGGAATTTCAATCTAATTCAAAATTAGGTACAGGAGATACAATTATAGTTGAAGCAGACGAATATGATAGGACATTACTATCTCTTAATCCTACGATGTCGATTGTTACTAACATTGACCTTGAGCATATAGATTGCTATCCTAATATTGAAGTATTAAAAGAAACCTTTCTTACATTTTTAAACTCTGTCCCTTTCTATGGAATAAATATTATCTGTTATGATGATGAAAATATAAAGTCAATATTAAATGAAATCAAGAGACCATACATAAAATATGGAAAATCAATAGAATGTGATGTGAGATATAAGAATCCTGTATATAAAAACTCTACTACTTCATTTATTCTTATTGTAAATAATATTGAGATGGGGGAAATAGTGCTAAGTGTGCCAGGTGAGCATAATATCTTAAACTCATTGGCTGCTATAGGTATTGCCCTTGAGTTGAATATCTCTTTTGATATAATAAAAAGAAGTTTATTTAAGTATAATGGAGTAAAAAGAAGATTTGAAGTTAAACATGTGACCTCTAACAATATCACAATTGTAGATGACTATGCGCATCATCCATCTGAAGTAAAGGCCACAATAAATTCTGCAAGGGATGGTTGGGATGTAAATAATCTTATAGTAGTTTTTCAGCCACATCTATATTCTAGGACACAATCTTTTTATAAAGAGTTTTCTGATGCTCTTTCATACGCAGATACAGTATTTCTTACCGATATATATCCTGCAAGAGAGGAACCAATTAAGGGTGTGACCTCAAAATTAATATCTAATGAACTGGATAAGTTAAAAACTACAAACTATTTATTAGATAAAGATAAAATCCCAAATTGTATTTCTGATATAGTAATGGAGAATGATATGTTGATTGTTATGGGGGCGGGAGACATTAAACATATCATAGATGATATTCACAATAATATTATTAATTCAAACATAGAAACAAGAGTACATCAAGGGGGAGATAGACATTATGACTGATAGAATAAGTCACCTCCTTTATAATTTTGTAGTTATATCTAGTCTATGTCTAGTAGCAATTGTTTTGGTATTCAATATATTTAATAATGATTTATTTAGTTGTGACAAAGTAGTGGTAGTTGGATGTGATTATTTAATCAAAGAAGATAGTATTCAGAATCAGCTTTCGTATCTAAAGGGATCCTCGGTATTAGGCATTAATAAGGATGTTGTAAGAAATTTATTGGTTGAGAATCAATTTATTTCTGAAGCAAGTATTTCTGTATTACTGCCAAGCACCTTAATAATTGATTTAGAGGAAATTATTCCAATAGGGATGATTAAATTGAAGAACCTTGTTTACATTCTAGATAATAAGATGAATAGTTTTGCCTGTAGCAAGTCAATCATTAATTCAATACCCGTAATTCCAGAAATTTATAATGAATCAACAATTGGAAGTGATTCACTTTCAACGTTAACCGAATTCAAATTAATTGCAGACACCTATGAGCATTATGAGGATATATACAATAATATAAAATATATAAAATTAAATGAGTCTGGTATTGAAGCGAAAGTTAATAACAGTATAATTTATTTTAATAATGATTATAAGCAACAGCTTAAGTATCTACACAATTTTATGGCTATGCTCAATCAAAATAAACTTG
>CAYNPP010000088.1:0-3750 GCA_964399095.1 uncultured bacterium
TATTCATCTGATAGGATTACTGATTCTACACTACAGGTATCAGAGTTTAGTATTGATAGACAGCCATTGAGGCCATACACCATAAATACTTTTGAAGGATTTTTATCTTTATTATTATATTTCAATAGATTATGGTTGATATAAAGTTAAATATACTTATATCATCAATCTATATTTAAGATAAATATGATGTTAAAACAAAATAAAATTAGAATAGATAAGTTCCTATGGTGCGTTAGAATATATAAAACTCGAAAATTAAGTAGTGAAGCCTGTATTAAATCAAAAGTTAAGGTTAATGATAAAAATATCAAGCCATCCTACTCAGTAAAGGTAGGAGATACAATAAAGATAAAAAAAAGAATTTTGACAGTATCTATAAAAGTAAATGAACTTCTAAAAAACAGAATCCCGGCAAAATCGTTACATGAATACATTGAAGATATAACACCAGACTCAGAAAGAATAAAAATTGAAGTAGTTAAAAGCTTGCCTCATGCATTCGGGGAAAAGGGAAAAGGAAGGCCAACTAAAAAAGAACGTCGAAAAATAAATAAAAATTTAGAGGATTATTCCAAAATCTGATTTTTACTAACTTCTGATTCAATTAGATAAACTAGATTTTCAAACAAGTTATTAGGCATTTGCTTTAATATAGCACCTGGATATGTTTTAATAATCTCTCCATTCACCCCTATTAAAAATGACCATGGCACTGCTGGCACACCACCATAGCCTCTTGTTATATTATCAATCTCTTTATTTGTACCATGTAGCAATGGATACTTAACTCCATAGACCTTAGAAAAATCTTTTAACTGTTTTTTTGAGTCTGTAAGACTTACACCCAATATTTCAAAACCTTTATCATGATACTTCTCATATAGTTCATTGAAATCAGGTATTTCAGCTCTACAGGGACCACACCATGTTGCCCAAAAGTTCACAAGCACAACCTTCCCTCTTAACTCTGATAGAACATAGAGGCTATCATTGTGATCTGTTAAAGAAATTTCTGGAGCATAATTATTTTTTTGAGATAGTAACTCTTGAATTTTTTTTACGCGATCCTCGCTGATTTCACTCTTAGAAGAGCATATGCTAAATATCATGGTTATTATTAATAAATAAATTTTCATAGACTATTTTATAGTGAAGATTTTAAAAAATTTATAAACTTATTTATATCTGTATCCATTCCATGAAACCTAGATAACTCATTTTCATCGCTATCGATAACAACATAGAATGGAAGGGCAGAGGTCCCGTATCTATCTATCTCCATTTGTCGATACTCCTTATGCCTTGGTCCTCCATCAGTATATAGTTTTAGTAAAACAAAATTATCAAACAACTCCTCAACTTGTTCATCAACAAAAATATTTACCTCCATCCATCTGCAATTTGTACAAGTATATCCAGTGAAATCTATAAAAATAGGTTTATTAACTCTTTTAGATTCTTTAATAGCTAAATCGTAATCTTGAATCCAATATACTTTATCTGATTTTGTATTGTTAATTGGTTCTTCTAAGTAAACAATTTTAGGTGGTAGATATGAATCTACTAATCCATACACATTCCCACCAAACAAACCATTAGACAGATATAGTCCAAATGATAAGAAAAATATACTAATTATTAACCTTGGTACTTTTATTACTTTTAATTCTGAATCATGAGGCAACTTAATCTTTCCCAATAAATATACTCCAGTTAGAATTGATAATATTGCCCAACTCGCTAGAACCATATTATAAGTAAATACCCCTAGATTCCATACCAAGTCAACATTACTAAAAAACTTCATTGCAGCACCTAATTCAAGAAACCCCATTGTTACTTTGATAGAATTCATCCATTGTCCACTTTTAGGCAACTTTGATAAATATTGAGGAAATAGAGCCAAAAAGAAAAATGGTAGTGAGAAAGCAGTTGAGAAAATGACCATTCCTAATATCGGCCACATAAAACTACCTTGGCTTGCGGCAACTAGCAATAAACCCACAAATTGTACGGTACAAGTAAATGAAGTTAATGTGAAAGTTAATGCCATAAATAGAATGCCTACAACCCCTTGCTGCTGCTGTTCTTTCTGAAGGCTAAACTGTCTTAGTGCAGATGGTGCCTGAATTTCATACATCCCAAACAAGCTGAATGCAAAAAAGACAAAGAGTAGAGCGATAAATAAATTTATCCATGGATTTGATGCTATTTGATTCGCACCTGAAGCCCCAATAGTGATTGCTAAAATCATACCCAACGAAGTGAAAATTACGATAATACCCAAAGCATATATTATAGCTGATTTTAAGGGATTATTATTTTCTTTTTCACCCTGTTTTGTAAAAAACGATACGGTAATTGGAATCATTGGAAAAACACATGGTGTCAATAAAGCTAATAATCCCATACCAAACGATAAAAAGATAAAAGAAATTAAACCTGATTCAATAGCACTGTCTAGCATATTCCCAGAGTTATTACTTACCTCACTAGTGCTGGTAATAGTAGAAAACTCTTCCCTTTTATCTTTATCTAAAATATTTAATTTTAATTCAAAGTCATCATAGTACCTTATGCATTGTTTTACATCGCAGGCCTGATAAAATAATTTTCCATTTATTATATTTTTTTGGAGTAAGTTTTTAGAAGTTAAAAAATATTGTTCTAATGTGACTGAGCCAATATGATATCCAACATCCATTTCAAAATTAGTATCAAATTTTATTTTTGGTTCAGGCTCATAAAAAATACTTGAGTCAATAAAAATTGTAGAATCTGGCCAGAGGACCTTTGTGGGACTTAATGATTTTTCTTGATTAGTTGAGTAAATGAAAAAACCATTCTCAATATCAATGTCAAATATTAATTTTATATATTCACCAGGATGAATATCTTGTCTATCTGTTGAGACATTGAATGTCACTGGAGAGCTAAATATTAATTGAATACTCCAAAAAAATAAAATTATTTTAAATATGCTATTCATTGATTTTTAGTACTCTGACTTCTTTTATAACGACTGGTAAAATAGGTTGATCATTTCTTAATTCTTTATTCATAATTCTTTTATGCTCACTGCTTGAAAATCCTTCAGGTATCTTGGAGTAAATATCTCTTCCATTTTTAGGGTCTTGCAATTTTATCCAATCATCGCTATTTTCTCCTTGAGGGATAGTATTAGCGCAACCCATGCGGGCTGAACTATAATGAGTAGGAGTAGATGCTATTCTATCAATTACATGGATATTTTCAACAACTTCTCCAAAAATTGTATATTTATTATCTAGATGTGGTGCATCTCTATGACAAATAAAGAATTGACTTCCTGCAGAATTGGGGCTACCACCTCTTGCCATAGAAAGGGTACCCCTCTTATGCATTAAACTATTAAATTCACTATTTATATTCCATCCTGGATCACCTGTCCCATCATTTTCTAGATTAGAATCTCTTGATAAAATATCTCCACCTTGAATCATAAAGCTCTTTATAACCCTATGAAAAAGAGTGTTATCATAATATCCGCTATTAGCTAATCTTTTAAAATTATAACAATGATTAGGAGCAAAACTTGAAAAAAACTTCAATTTCATATTACCCAAGTTTGTTTTCATTATTATTATATCAGAATTTAGTACCTCTGATGGAATGAAATTTCGAGCTGCATTCTTTATAGAATCAATTTGTATATTGCTAATATTTCTTTCATCTCCTCCATGTTTCTTTACAGGACCTGGTGGGAGG
>CAYNPP010000088.1:3760-6541 GCA_964399095.1 uncultured bacterium
AAAATCCTTAAAGAAATCCTTGCTTTTTTCAGGGTTAGATTCATCAATTTTCTGTTCAATAACATTTAAATCATTCTTTTTTTTATCTGTATTATTAGTTTCACTTGTATCACATGAAAATAATAGTATCAAATATATATATATAGAAAATTGTAAATTCATAAAAATGAAATTTTACTTTCCTGTACTACCAGGTTTAGTAATTGATATTTTATCAAGCCAATCTGGGATATTATTTTTTTCCCATGTTTGAATTTGGATTTCTGTTAAAGGTTTATATGGATATCCAAATTCATTTTTTTTACCCCTATGAGCCAAACTAGTTATTCCTATAATATTCACATTGAAATTAGAGAGTAAATTTATTATTTCCTTTATTGATCCTCCCGTAGTAACTATATCTTCAACAATTAAAATATTAGAGTCATTAGGGATAGAAAATCCTCTCTTGAACAACATCTCTCCTTCTATTCTTTCAGAAAAAATTCCTTTACAACCTAATTCCTTAGCAACTCCCAAAGATAATAAAATACCACCTATGGCGGCACCAACAACAATATCAATTTGTTTATCTTTATAATTTGAGGCCATCTCTTTCGAAATTATATCTAGTGACAGAGGATCTTCTAGTACGCGAAATTTTTCTATATACATGTTACTATGCAAACCAGAAGTTAATATGAAATGACCTGACATTATTGCGCCTTTATCAATTAATAACTTTTCAATTTTATTTTTCATGTTATTTATATCTATTTATATTTTCATTATAGCTTACAGCAGCTTTTCTAACTTCTTCTATTTTACAATCTCCTGCAAAAATTATCCCTCTTGATACATTTATTAATCCATCAGAATCGTTTGAATTAGAAATTTTAACAGATTCTTCCAAATCCCCACCCTGTGCACCTATCCCAGGGATTAACCATGGCAATGAATTTTGCTTTCTTATACTATTCATACTCTGTGCTTTAGTTGCACCTATAACAAGACCTATATTATCATTAGAATTTAAATTGTTTGCTAAATGAGACACCTTGTCATAGACATAAATATCCTTCTCCTTTATCATCTGAATATCAGCAGAACTTTTATTTGAAGTTAGACACAAAATAAAAACTCCATTCTCTTTGTTATCAATAAAAGGTAAAATAGAATCAGAACCCATATATGGCGATACAGTAATCGAATCAAACCCAATAATATTAAAAATTGATATTGCATATTTATTTGTTGTATTGCCAATATCACCTCTTTTGCCATCTGCAATAGTAATATTTCTCGAATCAATGTAAGAAACGATATCCTCCATTAGTTTATAGCCTTCTGATCCATACCTCTCGTAAAAAGCCATATTTAGTTTATATGCACACGATATATCTGTTGTAGAATCTATGATATCTTTTAGATAAGATTTTAACCCTGGGAGCGTTTTGTCCGCTGTATTAGGCATTCTATCAGAATCGATATCCAAACCAATACATAGATTACTTCGCTTCTGTTTTATAGAAGCATTTAATTTTTTATTAAAGCTCAAACTCATAGTGTTTAATTTATAAAATAAATCAATTTTTTATATATTATAATATGTAACACCATATGCTAAATTATAGTAATCAATTTAAAGTTAATTTTTTATAATTATAAATTTATGTCTAAATCTAAATATAAAATTATTGCTGAATCATCAAATAATTTAAGAATAGAGCTTATAGAAAGCATTAATCAAGAAGATAGTATTCAAATAATTGAATTATCAAAAGAACTAGAATTAGTATTTGGAGTAAATGCATCATTTAATCCAAAGAATATTAACAAATATTTTAATAAAAACACATTCCCCTTTATTACAAGACTCGAAGAGAAAATTATTGGATTCATTATTGGAGTTCCATTAGAAAACTTCTCAAATGAATCTTGGTCACACTACGATACGAATCTAGGCAAAAATAATACAATCTATACATATACTTACCTTATCAAGGAATTCTATAGAAAAAAAGGTGGATATTCTAAAACTCTTAAAATGATATACATAAACTGGTGCAAAAAGCAGGGATACAAATATGTGACAGGACACGTAAAAAAAGGAATTTCAAAGAAATTTCCATCACAAATAGAAGTAATTAAAATATTTCCTAATTGGTATAATTGTGGTTATCCATTCGAATACTATAGAAGGAAGTTGTAAGTTTTTGTTACGTAAATATTTTTTTTTTGTGAATTATATTCTTTAGTTTATAGCATGATATATTTTATTTCATTATTTTCACTATTGTATTCAATTACATTGCAAGAAGCATATGATGCCGCATCATCATATGGCGATTATGACAAGTACGTAGAGCTTAATCAAGATTCTATTTATTATGGTGGTTTAGGCCTATATGAAGGGAATATATATATAAATGGAAATGGCAGTATTATAGATCTTGAACAAGGGAATGGAGTTTGGGTATATGGTGATGAGAATTATCCGTGTAATCTTGATATTAGCTATACCACAATTGTAAATGGAGCATATTACGGACTTAGCTTTGGAGGAACAGCTACCGGAACCATTCACAATTGCAATCTAATCAATAATGATATGGGTATTAAACTATATGATAGCTCCAATGCAAATATTTTCAATTGTAATTTTATTAATAATATCACCTATGGTATAGGAGTATATACAGAGGAACCTATTTGCAATATCTCTTATTGCAACTCATGGGGAAATGGTGAATATGATTACATGGAAAATTGTCCTGGCTGAGGAAATATATGGACCCAGTT
>CAYNPP010000089.1:0-6524 GCA_964399095.1 uncultured bacterium
TCATCTAAAGTTAATTCTCCTTCATCATTAAGAATTCTGTAACTTGCCCATACTGAGCATCCAAGAGATTTATCCTTTAGCTGAGTGATAATATCTTTTCCTGTTAATAAACCTGAAACTGTAACCATCTCTCCGTAGAAATTATTTTTTATAACAAATAAATTAACTTTTAGGTTATGTATTCTATTTAATGGGGGGATAATTTTTTCAATAAAAATTTTTTCCATCAAGGTGCCAGTTACAATTGAAAATTCAGTTGGTTTGCCAAATGACTTTGGAAATTTACTCTTATCATTTTCAAATTCTTCTAGAAACTTAGAAACCTGTCCAACTCCATTCTCAACAAGGTCTAAAGAGTCGTAATAATTAGTTGGTGGAAGAGGGGCTTCGGCAAGGATATACCACTCATCAGATAAAAAGATAAATGGCCTTTCTATATCTATAGAAAATTTATCATTTAGATAATCAAACTGAGGCATCATGTCGCGCGCGAATTGAGGAGAAACAGATTCTATCTCTGGTAATCCTTTGCGATGCTTTGTGAGCCCCACAGGAACAATAGTAAGGGAGTTTAATTTGGGATAATACCAATGTAAATCCTCTATGGTTTTGATTAAAAGTGCTCCGTCATTTATACCTGGCATAAGTACAATTTGAGCATGCAGCTCAATTCCATTATCTGTTAAAAATTTAATTTTATCTAATAAATAATCATTTTTACCATATAAAAGTAATTTCTTTCTAAGCTCTAATCCCGTTGCATGTACTGAGATATAAAGGGGAGACAGCTTCTGCTCCACTATCCTGCTAAGTTCCTTCTGTCCCATGTTAGTCATGGTAACATAATGACCATGGAGATAACTTAATCTAAAGTCACCATCTCTAAAATACATACCACTCCTCATCCCTTCGGGATTCTGATCAACAAAACAAAAAACACAGTCATTTGCACAAGTTCTAATTTTAAATTCTTCGAAAAGTATACCAAGATCATCATCATAATCTTTTTCAATTTCAAAAGATTTTGATTTTCCATCAATTTCAAACTCCACAACGACCTCTTCTTCAGTTATTCTAAATTTGTAATCGATTTCATCCTTAACACGTTTATTATTTAAACGTAAAAGGCGATCTCCAGGCTTTATACCGAGATCCTCTGCTATGCTACCTCTATTTACCTCAATTACTTTCATTGTCTTTATACTATTATAAACCTATATCTTTCTTAATTATTAAACATATTATTACTAAATTTGTAACATGTCAAAGCAAAATGAGAGAGAAAATCATAAAATTAGTACTCATACAGCCGCTTTGTTGCTACTTATTGCCTCTGCAGATGAATCTATAGAGAATTCTGAAAGCTATATAATAAATGATATCATTACTGATTTTTTTAAATTAAATAAAGAAATGACCGAACTTGTAATTCAAGATGCAAAACAAATAATTCAAAAATCAACTGACATCTATCACATTGCAAATTATCTTAATTCTGTATTTGACAGAGAAGATAAGGTTGATTTATTATATTGTATTTTTGAAGTTGCGTTTGCTGATAAAGAATTTCATTACATGGAAAGGCATATGATAAACCAGATAATGAATATTATGAATATTGATAAAACAGAAATTATAAAGGCAAAGAGAGATTTAAATGATTTGCTACTGTAGAATCTCTTTTTCTTTATTAGACTGAATAGTATTAAGCTTTTCTACAAATTCATCTGTTAGGCCTTGAATATTTTCTAATTCTATTTTTAATGTATCTTCAGATATACTATTACTCTTTTCAAGGTTTTTTAATTTGTCATTTGAATCTCTGCGAATGTTCCTTATAGAAACTCTTCCTTCCTCTATAATTTTATGAACTAGCTTAACAAATTCTTTTCTTCTTTCTTCTGTAAGAGGAGGTATTGATAGTCTTATAATGGAACCGTCGTTATTAGGATTTAAATCAACATCAGAGTCAATAATGGCCTTTTCAATTGCCTCAAGAGCATTAGGATCATATGGCTGAATAGTTATTAACTGAGAATCAGGAGTTGAAATTAATGCAATATTATTGAGAGGATTCATAGTACCATAGAAGTCTACTTTTACTGAATCAAGGATATTTGTAGATGCCCTTCCAGTTCTTACCATCGATACTTCATTCTGGTAATGAGATAAGCTCTTTTCCATTTTACTTTCCGTTTCATTATAAATTTCTTCGGTCATCTATACTCCTGAATTTATTATTGTACTGCAATCTAATGAATTAAGAGCATTATTTATAGAATCTTTTTCTTGTAAATCAAAAACAAGTATGGGAAAGTTATTTTCCTTACATAGAGTTACCGCTGTCAGATCCATTACTCTTAACTCATTCTGAACAACTTCATTAAATGTAAGGGAGGTGTAGCGTTTTGCATCCTTATGCAGCATTGGGTCCTTATCATAGACACCGTCTACTTTTGTTCCCTTCATGATTACATCTGCATCAATTTCAATGCCTCTAAGTACCGCAGCTGTATCAGTTGTAAAGTAAGGATTTCCAGTACCACCGGCCATAATGACAATCCTTCCTTTTTCTAAATGTCTTGCCGCTCTTCTTCTAATATATGGTTCAGCCAATTGTGTGATAGAGATTGCTGACATTACTCTTGTATCACAATCAAGTTTTTCTAATGCAGATTGAAGTGCAACTGAGTTCATAATAGTTGCCATCATTCCTAGATAGTCACCTGCAACTCTGTCCATTCCCTTCGCTGCAACAGACATTCCTCTAAAAATATTTCCACCACCAATTACTATCCCTATTTGATATCCTTTTTCATGTACTCTCTTAATCTTTTTTGCATAGTTCTCAAGTTCTTCCGGCTGAAGACCAAAATCCTGAGTTCCAGAAAGCATTTCCCCACTTATTTTAAGAAGGATTCTTTTAATATTATTTATATTCATTGAATATTTTAGGAATCTGTTTTTTCAGATTTAGATACTGTTTCACCAAGCTGAAATCTTACAAATCTAGAAATTGATATATTTTCACCAAGTTTTGCAATTGTTTCTGTTAATAGATCTTTTATGGATAAATCAGGATTTTTTACAAAACTCTGTTCCATTAGAACATTTTCTTGATAAAATTTATTCATTCTACCTTCAATCATTTTTTCAACTATGTCATCTGGTTTGCCACTTTTTTTAGATTGCTCTCTTAGAATATTTTTTTCTGATTCTATAATTTCATCTGATAATTCTTCTTTTTTTATTGCAAGAGGAGCTGTAGCCGCAATATGCATCGCGACATCTTTACAAAACTCTTGAAATCCAGGTGTTTTAGCAACAAAATCTGTTTCACAATTTATTTCAATAAGAACACCAAGCTTAGATCCGGGATGAATGTATGGGATAATCAAGCCATCTGTAGCAGATCTACCAACTTTTTTTTGCGCTTTTGCTATTCCATTTTTCCTTAAAATTTCTATTGCTTTTTTCACATCACCATCAGATTCAGTAAGAGCTTTTTTACAATCCATCATTCCTGCTCCACTTATTTCCCTTAACTCTTTAACCGCACTTGCAGAAATCATTATTCACCTTCCTCCTCATTTGGTTTAGAATCATTAGGTTCTGCTTCATTGGTATTAGAATCTTCTGCAGACTTATTTTCTTCTTGACTATCATCAACTTTATCATTTATTGAGCTAATATTTTCTGCTATATAATCCATAATTAAACGAATACATTTTACAGAATCATCATTTGCAGGAATAGGGAAATCCACAATGTTTGGATTAGTATTTGAGTCTATAATACCAAATGTTGGAATATTCAATTGGTGTGCCTCTTTAATTGCAATAAGCTCATGAATACCATCAACAATAAAAAGCGCAGATGGTAGCCTTTTCATATTTTTTATTCCTCTGTGTAAATCAGATAATTTTATCTTTTCTCTGGTTAGCATTACATGCTCTTTCTTCGTAATACTTTTATAGATATCAGAGGATTCTTTTTCTAAAATTAATAGACGTTTAATACTTTTCTTTATAGTTGCAAAATTTGTCAATGTGCCACCTAGCCATCGTTCTACAATATAATACATCCCACATTTATCCGCAGATTCTTGCATTACATTTTTTGCCTGTTTTTTTGTTCCTACAAACAACACAGTGCCATCTTTTTTATTTATAATTTTTGATAATTCTTTTGCTGCTTTTTTAAGATATTTTTCTGTTTGAACCAAATCTATAATATGTATTCCATTTTTCTTCTCTGAAATAAATTTTTCATAATTTGGATGCCACTTACTTGAAGGATGTCCAAAATGTGCTCCTACATCTAGTAACTTTTCTATACTTATATCTGTTCTAATAATAATACCTCTTCTTTAACGTTTAGAGAATTGAAACTTCTTTCTAGCACCAGGCTGTCCAGGCTTCTTTCTTTCTACTTCTCTTGAATCTCTAGTTAACAAACTGTTTTCCTTTAATACTTTTCTATAGTTAGCGTTGACTTTCTCGATGCCCCTGGCAATTCCAAGTCTTATAGCTCCAGCCTGTCCAGATAGGCCTCCTCCATCAACATTTACATCGATATCATATTTACCTTCAATTCCTAGTAATTCGAGAGGCTGCTTAACCACCATTTTAAGAATTCCTCTACCGAAATAATCATCAATATTTCTTTTATTGATTGTGTAGATGCCCTTACCATTTGAAATGATTACTCTAGCAACTGAAGATTTTCTTCTCCCTATTGCATTCCATTTTTCTGCTTTTTTTGCTGACATTTATCTATCCTTAATTAAAAATTTAATGGTTTAGGCTGTTGAGATTCATGTGGATGATCTGGCCCGGAATATACTTTAAGATGTTTTAAAAGCTTTCGACCTAATCTATTATGAGGCAGCATGCCTTTAACAGCATTATAAATTATCTTTTCTGGTTGCTTCTTTCTTAACTCAGATAATGTAAATTCTTTTTCACTCCCAGGGTAACCAGAATGTTTAAAATATGTTTTTTGAGTTTCTTTATTGCCTGAAACTCTAACCATCTCTGCGTTTATAACCACTACAAAATCGCCCATATCCAAATTAGGTGTATAGAAAGATTTTTTCTTTCCTCTTATTACTTGTGCTATCTCTGAAGCAAGTCGGCCTAGGATTTTATCCTTAGCATCAACAATATGCCAATCTCTTTTTATGTCATCTTTTTTTATTGAACTCGTATCCATAATTTTCCTTATATATCAATACAGCCAAGAAATTTAGGGATTCGAAGTGCACCTAGACAAGAATTAAAGTAATTATATTAAAAATAATTTTTTTTATTATTTTTTTTATATTGTATTTATTTTTTACCTTACATAATTAATAATCACATTTATTTTATTTATGACGGGTTCACTCAATTATATTTTAGGTTTGGCAATTGGTTACATATTTCTATTTGTTCTAAAGGATAAAGAACCACCATCTGTCACAATACTCTTTCCTAAGGAGGGTTATATAATTCGCTCTTCAAAGCCAATCGAGGTCGATGCTACGGATAATAAGGGAATTAAATCTCTAAAATATTACATTGACGACAAAGTTTATTTTGAAAAAAATATTATTCTACCAGAAGATATTTCAAATGCTAAAGATAGATGGTGGAATCCCTGTGAATTAGCATCAGGCTCTCATACTCTTTATGTGGAGGCATCTGACTTTAGAAATAATACTGCGCAAAGTATCTCAGTGTCCTTTCAAATTGATCCAAATTTAAAAGCTGATTGTGCAGGAGATTGCAATGGGAAGGCTATCCTTGATGATTGCGGAGTTTGTAGCGGTGGTACAAGTGAACATAAATATAACAGTGATATAGACTGTACAGGTCAATGCTTTGGAGAAGCTATTATCGATAAATGCAATACCTGTAGTGGTGGAGACACAGGAATAGGAATTGACGCTGATCTCGATTGTGAGAACATATGTGGTGGAAATGCTTACCTAGATGACTGTGGTGTTTGCTCTGGAGGAACAACAGAGCATGAAGAGAATACTGATAAGGATTGTAATGAAACATGCTTTGGATACGCATCAGTTGATGACTGTGGAGTTTGCTCAGGAGGGAACACAGGCTTATCTAACAATCAAAACATGGATTGTAGTGGAGAATGCTTTGGAGATTCCTTTACAGATGATTGTGGAGTTTGCAGTGGTGGGAATACAGAACACACGGCAAACACTGATAAAGATTGTAATGGTGATTGCTTTGGAAAAGCTACCATAGATGACTGCGACGTATGCTCTGGCGGCTACACTGGAAAAATAGAAAATGCAAATCTAGACTGTGCTGGGGTTTGCTTTGGCAGCGCATATCTGGATGGATGTAATGTTTGCTCAGAAGGTACGACAGATCATATCCCTAATTCTGATATTGATTGTAATGGGGACTGTTTTGGTGAAGCGTATATCGATAGCTGTCAGGTATGTGCAGGTGGAGATACCTTTATTGAACCTAACTCTAATATGGACTGTAATGGAGATTGTGACAGAAATA
>CAYNPP010000090.1:0-6488 GCA_964399095.1 uncultured bacterium
ATTCTTGCCATATTGATGTTTCCATATCCGATAACTCCGGACTACATACAGGTCAGTTTGGTGCAAAAAATGCAATTACTATAATATCCCCAAGATGCTCAGATAGAGAAAAGTTTCCTTGTCCATTTGCTACAACTTCAAGATTGAAATCAGGAGCAGGTTGACCTATGTTAACTCCATTAATATTCCCATTAGTTTCACAAATAATCTCATTCTCATCTTCATCATTTGAAAAGATTCTATATGAACCTGATGCATTGATAGAGTTGGCAAAGTAAGCGATTTCAACACTCTGCGTTTCTCCTGGTAGTAATTCTGATAGCGGATTATTGATTATAAATTCAGAATTAGTAGTATAATTATCTGATATTATTAAATTTGAGCTTCCATTATTAATAACATCAACCACCATTGTAAAATTAGTCCCATTTTCTACATATGGATAATTAAGTTCATAGGCTGATAAATCTATGTCTGATCCAGATATATCACCAAATTCGAAGACCTGCACAGATGCCCATTCTGCTGAATAAATATAGTTATCTATTGCTGCAATGGCCATTGTTCTTCTTGTAGTATTCTTGTAACCAACTAAATCAAGGCTATTAGAATCTATATCAAACTCTAATATTTCCACATCATCCCAATCTGAAACTGCAATTTTATTGTTTTCAAATATTTCCAATCTATTTGCCAATGCTGAGGTATTGTAGGTATCCATAATTTGTGGTGTAACATTTACCTCTATATCTATGACAACAACACCATCAGATCCAATTGCTGCATACAGATACCCACCTCCTATAACAATATCTTTTATAGCATTTGTTAGCTCAATTGAGGCCAATAGTATATACTCACCTGTATTTTCATTCTTAAAGTAATCTAATATAGTCGATCCATCTGCTACATATATATGATAATCATCAACTGCCACAGCCCACGCATTCTCTGCATCAATTGTTGATATGTAGCTTGGGTTAGTGGGATTGGATATATCATACAATAGAACTCCATCCTCATGCGCGGCAACAGCAAGGAGATTCCCATGTGTATCAAGATTCTCCAATATCATATTGTTTGTTCCAGAAATATTACCTTGATTTTGTGGGTTAGACGGATTTGATATATTGATGATAGCAACACCATTTGTAGATGTAAAGTATGCGTAGTTATCTATAGCAGAGACACAGTTTGGCTTATTTCCGCCTCCGCCACCTCCAGAGGAAAGGTTAAAAGTTGTTAAGTGATTCAATGTTTCTCTTTGGGAAATATCGTAGAATTCAATGCCTCCTATCATCCCTGATACTATTAATAAATCACCAATTATCTCAGCATCAAGAATATGTGTAGCAGATGGATTATGATAATCATGGAGTGTTAAATTTAGAGTAAAACAAAAACTAATCATAAAAAATGATAAATATTTCTTCATGCTTGTAATTTAATTAAAAAAATATTAAATAAAGATCATAATTTATGATAGCTATAATAGAGTAGTTATTAATCAATCTTTTATGGTAAATTATTTTTATGGTCAAGTCACTATTATATATTCTCCCAATATTTTTTCTATCAATTATTTTTTCAGCTCGAGGAGATTTATTGAGTTCTGAGATAATGGCAACCCGAGATATAGTAAATAATCAAACCTACGTAGATGGAGAGCTTGATGCTCTTGCTGATGATTCATTTTTTGGATTAGATGTTATTTATGGATTTTGGATGTATAAAATCACATATGAAACCATTGATGCGAATGGATTGCCAACTATTGCTTCAGGCGTTGTCGCATATCCAAGAGTAGACTGGCCTGATTTAACGGATGAGGCATTCCCAATTTTAAGCTATCAACATGGTACCGTAATAGAAAAGAATGCCGTAACTTCAGAAACTGGTCTTTGGATTCTTCCCGCATTAATAGCAGGATATGGTTATGTTTACGTTGAGCCAGATTACCTTGGACTGGGGATTTCAGAGGGCCTACATCCATATCAAATTAAAGAATCCTATGGCAGCGATGTCGTTGATATCTTAAGAGCAACGAAACAATTCTCTAATGAAAGTGTTGAATTTCAAGTAAATAGCCAGTTGTTTCTGGCAGGATATTCTGAGGGTGGGTACGCAACAATGGCAGCTCATCAGATAATTGAGAGAGACCATAATAATGAATTTGATATTACTGCATCTTTTCCTATGGCAGGGGCATATAGCATGTCAGGTGTGATGACGGATGTTATGCTTGATTACACACCATATGGTCAACCATATTACTTTCCATATGTGCTTGCTTCATACACTGATAATTACTCAACTTCTTTAGATTCGTTTTCCTCGTACCTGTTACCAGAATATGAAAGTGTATTACCAGAATTATTTGATGGATTTCATTCAGCCAGTGATATAAACAGTATAATGCCGGAAATACCAATTACAATAATGAAACCAGATTCAATTTTATCTTTTCAGAATAATCCAGAGCATCCACTAAGAATCCAACTCCAAAACAATGATTTGTTTGATTGGCTCCCTATTTCTGCTATTTATATTATTCATGGTATTGCAGATGAGCTTGTTCCTGTAGAAAATGCATATATCGCATATGATTATTTCATAGAAAATGGATCTCAAGATGTACATATAGAGCTACTTCCTGAAAATTTAGGGGGGCATGCAGACGCTGCTCCTTTTGCTCTACTTGGGGCATTTCAGCTTGCTGAGTCACTAAATATTATCAATCAAATTGGTGATGTAAATGAAGATGGTCTTATAGATGTTCTAGATATCATAAATCAAGTAAGCTTAATAGTTACATGGAGCGGGAGCTACTATGAATTTTGGGCTTCAGATACAAATATGGACAGCAACATAGATATCCTTGATGTTATAACCCTAATTAATTTGATTTTGTAACATTATTTACGAATACAGCTTACTATAAATGTGCCGCCCCAGTCTTTACTTTGATTAAATTGTTCTGTTCTAATATCTTTCAATCCTGCATCACTAACTATATTTATCCATTCTCTTGTAGCTAAAGTATGCATTTTAACATTTAAATCTTGTGGCCAAGAAATACTTGATTTGTTCTCTTTATAGTGATCAATTCCAAACACAAAGACACCTCCGTTCTTCAAGAATGTATTATAGATATTTTTTATAAAATTTTGGGGATTATCTAAATAGTAAAGCACTTCCATTGAAATAATTATATCAAATTTTTTCTTTGGAGTCCATTTATTGAGATTGGCTACTATATAGCTATTTTTTTTATCATTCTTTACAGCGTTTGATACCATCTGTGAAGAACCATCGACACCTAAACAATATGCATTTGTATATATATCTTTTATTTTTCTAAGCATCCAGCCATTTCCACACCCTATATCTAAAATTGATATTTTTTTGTCAGATTCATTTTTTATTATACCATCTACTATCTGTATTATTCTTGATCCAGAGATATTGTGGCCCTTTTCCATACCTTTGTCTCTGCCTGATTTTGCCCAATCATTAAATATATTTATTGCACTATTTTTCATTCTTAAAACCTTTATGTTCATTAATCGCCCTCATAACCAAATCTATAATCTCATCTCTTTTATCTTTTAAATCTTCAATAATATCATTCCTTTTGTAGAAAATCCTAAAAAATCTAAACTGCATTAAATATGATGATATCTTATTATGATAATATAAAGCAAAGTTTCCTGTTGGTATAAGTAGTAAAAAATATAAAAGAGTAATTAATCCGCTACCAGTGAAGTAGTAAATTGTACCCGTTTGAATAATGTAGAATAATATAAATATAGCGCCCCCTAGAAAGAACTTATACTGGGCTACCTCCACATCATCTATTTTTCTTATATTTACCTCATTTATTGATATATTGTATGGGATAACATTATTTATAAGTCCATATACATATATAGGAAGCTGTGTAAAAAACCATAGTGCGCTAAGTGGTTTCTCAGGCAATATTTTTGGCCTATTATTTTCCTTCGATACTATGAATCTATCATCTAGCTTGAGTCTTTCAAGGTACCTCATATACTTATAAACTATCGATTCAAAATACTCTTTACTTTCTGGACGTTTATTTAGATACCATTCAACAGCATCAATCATATCTTTTGTAATAGTAAAATCATCATATTTTTTATGTTTACCTAATAAATTTTTTAAAAACAATTCATTCTTATACATAATCCCCAAATATGATATTGTATCTTGCATCTCAATAAAACTAAGATTAGTTGTTAATGATAGTAGAGAGTCTTCAATTTCTTTTGTAATTGAATCAACAGCGTTCTTGTATTCTTTATTAGAAAAATTTTTGATATCACCAATGGATATTGGATCACCATAGTGTATATATACATCACTTTTGAAACTCTGAGGATCAGAATAATTAATTCCTACAGGTATAATCTTTAAATTTAAGGTAAAGTTATTTTTTACCTCTGCATTTAGAGCAATGCGTGCTGCACCAGTTTTAATCTTCAATATTGCGTAAGGAGAGATTGATATTCCTTCAGGAAATAAAATTAAACACTTCCCTTCTTCAAACAGCTTAATTGATTCATCAAATGTTTCTTCATTTTTTGTTACTAAAGATGGATCATCTTCTTTCCTGTATACAGGAATTGCATTTGCATTTTTAAAAATCCATGATACTAATGGATTATTAAATAGTGTATGTTTTGCTAAATAGTGAAGATTCCTCTTACAAGAAAATCTAACCATCCCTGGGTCAAGTATCATGTTACCATGGTTGGCAACAAATATAAGGGGTCCTTTACTAGGGATTTTAAACTGATTTTTTACAACAACCTTTGCAAAAAATAGCTTTGCACAAATATAAGACAGTATATATGCCACTGTAAGAAATGGAACACGAAATAACTCTTTAAATTTAATAATATCCTCTATTAATAAATATCACATTAAATATAATGATTTTACATAGTATCTACTTTAATTTATGAAAGAATAAAATGATTCCTTATAAAGAAATATTAAGAAAATCTAACAGAACATGTCACTTCATTCATGCGAATGGATATCCCCCTGACTCATATATGACATTACTAGAAAAGATATCTAAGCAATTCAATGTAAAATCAGTTCTTTTAAGGCCTCACTGGGATAATAAAATTGATATAGAAAAAATAAATGACTGGAATATTTTTTACAATGATATACGTAAATATAATCAAGAAAATAATGTTTTTAATTCATTTGGTCTGGGCCATTCAATTGGCGGGAATATACTATTAAAAACTGCACTAAATAATCATAAATATTATTCTGCTATAGTGTTACTTGATCCAACAATTTTTTCTCCGGTTTTGATATATCTTTGGAGACTTTTTAGGTACGTTGGTGCTACATGTGTAAACCCGATGATAAAAAAAGCAAAAAGTAGAAGAATTGAGTTTATATCTATGGATGAGGTCTTTGGTAGCTATAGATCAAAAAATATTTTTTCAAGAGTTAATGATAAGGAATTAAAAGACTATATAGAATCTATTTTCGTAATAAACGATAATAGTATACAACTAAGTTATGATACACATTTTGAAGCAAAAATGTATGAAACAGCAGGACAGAAAGATATGGATATTTGGAAAAATTTAGATAACCTTAAGGTCCCGACATTAATAATAATACCAGAAAATAACCCCGTATTCAAATCAACTCGCTATTACAGAATCTTAAAGAATAAATATATTGAAATTTTAGAAATTAAGAATACCACCCATCTTTTCCCGTTGGAAAAACCGTATAAAACTTCAGATTATATAACTTCATTTTTCAATAGATTCTCTTTATAACTAATTATAAATAATCCTTTTTTGGGAACCTTTACAACTATACGGTTGTAAAAGAATTAAGCAAAACAAAAAGGAGCAACACTTATGAGAGATACGTTAATAGGTTTAACAACAATGATAATTCTTTTTAGTATGGTATGGCTTTCACAGTCAAATGAATCAGCTTCAAAGAATATAGTTGAAACAGATAAACATAGTAATGTAGTTGATAGTGATAAATCAAATACTGTTCTAATAGAAAACGATAAATCTGATGAAAAAATCAAAGATAGTTATACAGATCAAAAAGAGGCTATAGCACCATGTGAATTGTGCGATGAGTCAACCGAGGTAAGCGATAACTTTACCTTTGGTGAGGCATTTAACTTTTGCAGACAGTGCTTAGGCGATGATGGAGTATTTTTATGGAATTCTAAGCTCTATACTACCGATATAAAGACTGTTGTTGAAACAATAGAACTTTCAGATAAGAATGATGTAAAAGAAAATCTCGTTGAAAATGAAACTACTGAATCTAACACTCCTCCAAAAAGTAATACCGAATCTGTAGTTTCTAAATAACCAAACAAAGGAGTGGGAATTTAATTCCCACTCCTTTTCCAACATTCTACCTCACAATTGCTAGTTTGCCAATATAGTTACATACAGAGT
>CAYNPP010000091.1:0-6467 GCA_964399095.1 uncultured bacterium
TATTACTATAAGCTAGGCCCTTATTATGCAAGCATGATTAAAAAAAGTTACTTAATAAGAAAATTAACTTTAGAGTTGTTAATCAAACCTGTACACTTACTAATAAGAAAAAAATAAGTCAAATAGGAATAGAGATTTCTTCTTTTTTAATGAATTTAGATAAAATCTATTAAAAAAAATTAGCTTGCTTTTAGCTTATAAATTATTTAAAATTTAAACTGGATGATGGGTGAGGAGATATTTTCTCTTCGCTACTAAATAAAATTTAAAAAAAGTGATGCACATCAAAGTTTTATTATTTTGGTGTCTGTAAAATAATGCATGATAGTAATATGTGCTTATAGCTTTTATGCAATAATTAATGAAGAATGAAATTTTTCATTACTACAATCAAAACTACTCGGAGGAGGTAGCAAAATGAAACGTTTAATAACTCTAACCCTTATGCTTGGGACTCTTTTCCCTGGTGTATACTCAGAAGAAACAGGATGGAACTACAAGCAAACAACTTTGCAAAGTTTCTACATGTTTGATAATGGCGGAGATATCACTATTGATGGTGAGGCACTTGCATCTGATGATGTAATAGGCGCTTTTACAGCAGATGGTGTTTGTGTTGGATGGACATATGCCAATATGGATGGTAACAACTATATTACTGTTCCTACTGTAGGTGATGATGGTTCAGATTATTCTGGAAACTATCTTGCTTCTGGTGATGTCCCAACGTTTAGAGTGTTTGACGCCTCATCAGGAGATGATAGCACACCAAGCACACAAAACGGTGTTATGCCACTTTCATTATTAGGTCAATGGACTGATGGATCTAATGGTGAGTTCTCAAACAATGCTATATATATATATGATGGTACTGCTAGTGCTGTAAATGTATCTGCTTGTTTTGACCAAGATGCTTGTAATTTTGGTGACTATCACTGGTTGCATGTAAGTGAGTTTAATGGTGACACATCATATGGAGAAACAGGTGGTGAAGTTACTACAGATGACGGTTCATGTTTGTCTGATGATTGTAATGGTGACTGTGGTGGAACAGCTGTTATAGATGACTGTGGTGTGTGTGACGGCGGCAACGCTGATGACCTAGGTTGTGGTTGTTTTGAAGATGGCCCATCTGGCTGTGATAATGCTTGTGGATCATCATTAGAATTTGATTGTCACGGTGAATGTGGTGGCTCTGGAGTTTTAGATGAATGCGGCGTATGTGATGGTGATGAATCTTCATGTACTGGCTGTACAGACTCAGATGCTGACAACTATGATTCAGAAAATACTATTGATGATGGCTCCTGTGAGTTCTCAGTAGATTCACCAACTAATCTTTCTGCTGAAGGTGGCCCCGCAAGAGTTATATTAAACTGGGACGCTGGTGATGCAGATTCATATAATATTCATTTAGCAGATGGTACTCAGGTTGGATCTACCTCTTCCAATTCAGCCCAGGTATTAGGATTATCTCCTGGTACAGAGTATTGTTTGTATGTAGTTGCTGTTAAAACATTTGATTATAATGGTGAAACCCTAACATCTGATCCTTCAGATACTGCCTGTGCTACTCCAACTGAATCAGTTGGTGTTACATGGGGTTGGCAGCTAACTGGTAGCATTGATGGATGGGGTCTATTCCCAGCATCAAGTGAGCATAACTATTTAGGTTTTTCTGCCACAGCATCAAATGGTTTTGACCCAAGTCTTGATATTCCTGAGCCTCCATTAGGTGCAAGTCAAAATTATGTTGGGGTGTATTTTTCTCACCCAGAGTGGAGCTATGTAAATGGCGATAATTTTACACAGGATGTTAGAAGCGAAAGCCCTGAAGATCTTCCTGCGTGTGATGGACAAGATGCAACCAACCTTGAGTGCAACTTAACTGAATTTGAAGTATTAGTTGTATCTGACATGGCGGGTGAAGCCTCACTTACATTTGAAGAGTTTTCTACCTTACATGCATTAAATGGTGCAGATGTTCCGATTCCAGCAAATGTTCATACATACGCTGAAATTGATGGTGTACATCATCTAGTAAGTGAAGGAACAACACTTGATTTCTTCCTTTCTGAAGGAACTCCAAAGCTTATTACTATTACTATTGGTAATATCGTACCTCAGGCACCATCTAATTTAGGTGCTGAAGGTGGGCACCTCCAGATAGACTTAGATTGGGATGATGATACAAGTGATATCCAAGATATAGCAGGTAGATACCCTGCAACATCTTTTAATGTGTATAGAGATGGTGGTCCATTATCTGAAGACCAGACACTTAGCGCTCAGTTAAGTGACCATCAGACAAACACTGATTATAATGATCAAGAAGACATGGAAGGTAATGTTGGTTATGGACTTCTATGGGAGTCATACTATGACTATACAGTTACTGGTAACAATGAAGCAGGCGAATCTGTTGATGGACACAGAGTGAGTCATCACGATGGTTCACACACCGATCATGCTGGTAGACAGTCAGATACAGGCGCAACAACAGATGATAATACAGACCCAGTTTCTGTAACTCTTCATGTTGAAACACTGAATGGTACAAATGTATCTGCTGGTCATTATGAAATAACTCATAATGGTAGTGTTGATGCAAATACCGTTAATATTCATGTTGATGGATCAGCTTCTAATGATGGTGACGTTAACCTTGATGGTGATGTTGAAACAGATCAGTTTGGCTCTTCTTCAGGTAGATACCTGTGGACTCAGTCTGCTGATGATGCAGAAGCTGTTATTCTTAGAAACGATACAACCGCTGATGTGAATTTTGACATTGCAAATGTTCATGATGGTGAAACTAAGTCAGTTACACTTAATTTGCACGTTGAGACAGATTATCCAACTAAGTTTGGTGATGCTGCTGACCTTGCGAATGGTGTTGCCGATGGTGTGGGTACACATGAGCATGATCAAGAGATTACAATGCTTATAGATGATGAGCCTAACTTTGACCCGGTTGCTCCAACTGCATTTGCAATGAGACTAGCTGGAAATGGCCTATCTGTCCTTACATATGATGATTATCTTGATACAGATGGCGTAAATGATGATAATGATTATGATGCAGGTGATCAGATTTGGCATGTTCCTCATGATGCAGATCCTGATACACATGACGCGGCTCTACACTTTGATGCTTCTTCAACAGATGAAGATGATGGTGATGTAGACGCAGATAATTCTCCAGGAACAGAAGAAAGAGACGTGCTAACATATGAATACTCATTGATCACTGGCGCTGCTGCTGGTTTCCAGTTTGAAGATTTAGATGGAAACGGAAGCTATGATGTAGGTGAGCCTATTTTCTATGGTGGCAACCTAGGTGATGAAATATATTTTGAAACTGATTACGGTGATGTTATTGCAGATGGTCCTGCTCCAGATGCGTTAGATGGAACAGAGGAATTTGCAACAATATCAGATGAAGGAACAGGCGATGGAAATGAAATTCTAGAGCTTCGTCTTCCTTCAGATGTTTATATACTTTCAATGACTGTTACAGACCCTTATGGTGATTCAGATGAAGTAAGCTATGTAATAGGTGTATCATCAGAAAGAAATGATGGTCCTTCTTCTGATGCTGGTGCAGATCAGGAGTGGTACATGAACTATGAAGAAGACTATAAAGATATAGATATGTCAGCTCATGAAGTAGGTGATTCTGATCATGATCCACTGCACTATGGCTGGAGCTACAGCTATGTTGGTGATATTACTGATATACCATCTACAACAGTTGACGCGCAAACTCAAAACACAGGTAATTACTTTGGCGAAGGTTTCCATTGGAATGATTTAAATGTATATGACCTTCTTCCAAACCCACAGGGACTTGTAGAAGGTGAGCATACATTTACACTTACAGCCACTGACCCCTATGGTGCAACGATATCTGATTCATTTGTTATCTCTGTATACAACGAGCCTCCAGCGGAGCCTGTTGTAAACTTAACAGTCACAAATCCAGAACAGGCATTCAAGCACATAGAGATTGCATGGGTAGAGGGAGTACATCCTGATGATGAATTCCTAGTGAATGGTACATATATATGGACAGGCGATCACGCAAACGCTGATTACTTCATTGTTTATTTAAATGGTGAAGAAAGAGCAGTCTATATAAATGATGAGAGCGTTGTAGGTGAAACATACTCTCACTTAGAGCCTGAGCTAGATGCAGAAGCTGATCACACATTTGTTGTTGAGTCATACAACAGTGATGATAGACTTGGCGATGATTCATCTGATGATGTTTTTCAAAGAACTCACGATAGACCAACTATTACTGTTGACAACCCAAATGGCGCAGAAATTGCATCAGTTGGAGACTTGTATAATGTTGATATAACAACTACAAATAAGCAGTTTATCTATGATATCGATGTATTTTTCCTTGATGAAGAATCTGGAGAATATGTTGAAGAAGAGCAGGTACCTGCACTTGGTACAACAGGTGAACACACTCAGATTCAATCTGATGGTGTTGAAATTTACTATGGTGCTAAAGTTAAGGTTGTTGTAGAAGATATTGGAAACTACAATGACGTTGTTGGTGACCCTGATCATGATACTGGCGTATTGGATGAGGGCTCTGTTAATATTCCTGATGCCGCAGATGGTGAAGGCAATAGACAGAAGAAAGATGATGCAAGTGATAATTCATTTACACTTGCTGCACACACACTAACAAACAGCTACTGGGGTGGATGGCACTTATTTGGAACAGCGCTTACTCCATATGAGTCAATGATGGAAGTAAACCTTTCTGAGTGCTTCGGTAACTTTGGTAATAGCTGGGTTGCATATGATCAAGCAGGTAACTTTGATATTGCAACACTACAACTTAATCTTGGGCAGGGATACTACCTTGCACTAGTAGATGATGATGACATGTTCTTGCATGGTAATCCTGTGATTGGTGACCCTGATAACGGTCATTTATCTAGTTTAAATCTTTCTAAAGGTTGGAATCTAGCGGCAAATCCTCTGGTGAATATTATTGCTAGAGATGAGCTTACTGTTGAATTTGATGGTGAAACACTTCCATGGCAGCAAGCTGCAAACGCAGGCTGGGTTCAAACTAATATAAACACTTGGTATGTTGACTCTCATATGCATGCAGATGATTTAGTTCCATTTGGTGGATATTGGATACACACATCAAGAGATTTAGATGTGCACGTTACACCGCACCTAAATGATTACAGCTCAAGAGAAGTAGTAGCTGAAGAAGGCTGGAATTTAAAGCTTAATGCTTCAGATCCTCTTGGTATTGCAGGTGGTGACTTTGTCAACATCTCAATAAAGGATAACGCAAATGATAGTTTCGTTTATGGAGAGGATGAAATAGATCATCCTAATACAATTCAATCAGAATTTATTGATATGCACATCGATAGATTTGATTGGGTGGGGGTTTCAGATAACCATGGTATCGTGGTTGAATCTCCATACTTTGCAAGTGATGTACGTTCGTTTAGCGACCTAGAAGATTACCAGGCATGGAATCTTTCAGCGGACGCATATAATGTTCTTGGCGATATAAGATTGTCTTGGACCATGACAAATGATATCGAAGCTGATGTCCATTTAGTTGTGAAGGGAGAAGCGTACAACCTCAAAGAAGAAGTATCTATCGATGTGCCAAATAATTCACTTGATGATATGGTATTAGTTGTCGGTGATTTAAGTGCATTCTTTGCACCTGAAGAGTTTGGCTTGAGTAGTGCTTATCCTAATCCATTTAACCCAACAACTACTCTAGACCTAAGCTTAAATCAAAGTGGTTTTGTTACTGCTCAGGTTTATAATGTTCTAGGACAGGTTGTAGGAACATTGGTTAATGGCCATTTGGAAGCTGGATACCATACAATGACTTGGGATGCATCAAGCATTGCAAGTGGTATGTATTTTGTAAAAGTTGCAGCAGGATCAGAGGTTGCTGTACAGAAGATTATGCTAATGAAGTAAAAGTTTGTATTTTATAGATTAGCATGAAATTACTTTAAAAGCCCTTGCATTTTTTATGCGAGGGCTTTTAATTAATAAATAGAAAAGAAAATAGTAAAAGATTGTGTGATAATTCTCACAATAAAATTTTGAATAAATTAGTAAATATAGGTGTGTATCTAAATATAGTTTTATATGTCAAAAATGATTAATTTACCTCGCTATATTTATAATATATGAAAATGAAAAAATTAGCTATAATATATTATCCATTTATTCTAGCAAATATCCTGTTTGCTGCAACTGTCAATTTTGAAACTGGCTGGTCTTATGTCAATACTACGCTACAGGCTTTCCACATGTTTGAAAATTCGCTAATCTCTATTGATGGAGAGGTAACTACAGGCGGCACTGATACAGATTGTTTAAATAACCCGTATACATGTGATGTCATAGGTGGCTTTATGATTAGAGATGAGACTGTAAACGGTCAAGACTTG
>CAYNPP010000092.1:0-6371 GCA_964399095.1 uncultured bacterium
GTCTAGCTATCTTATAAACCATCCAAATACAGGCAATACCAGTAATAAAAGCAGGGAACCTAATAGCTAGTGTGTTTTCTTCACCAAACAATAAAACCATCGTGCGCATAACAATATTATTAAAAATATGATCAAAACCAAATCCTAATGACCAATTCCAAAGACTTGGGTCTCCAGTAGGGGTGAGGATGTAATCCATTGGCGCATATACCCACTCTAGTAATACCTGGTTTTCATCTCCGCCTCCCAACGCTCGGTCCAATTGATGAATTCTAAGGATAGTTCCAAAGAGTAAGAGGGCAATTAAGAAGTACATAGATACTCCATGAATTTTTTTGAGTTTTTTTGTTTGCGGGGTTGTTTGGATTTATCCACATTCTATTCCCATTCAGTAGTAACGTGGAATGATAAATCTTTAAAAGCAAAGAGTTAATTAGCCAATAATAGTTATGTGTAACTTTTGTGTAAGTTTTTAGAGCAAACGTTGGTTCGAAGAATGGCCAACGTTACTATTCGATTTCAATAGTCTACGTGTTTTGTGGTTACACATTGTGCGGCAGTTTTTCTGCATTTATTTGAGCTAATAAAAATAAGTTTAATTATAAATTATTTAGCACTCGCTTCAATCAAAACGATATTCTTTTTTGCATTATCTATAAAATTAGCAAGTGAGTTTTTGGGTTCGGTCGGAACTACTACAATACCTCTATTGCTAACCAACGTTTCTGGCAGCATTGGGAATAGTTTTTTGATGTAACTCGACTTGATGGCATAGTTTACATTTTGGGGAAGTGCGCCAATAGACTCAGTTGCTAACTGCGGATCTAAAGAAGCTTGCGTGATTCCAATGACTTCACCACTTTGGTTAAAAAGTGGACCACCACTATTGCCTGGTTGAATTTGAACGCTTATTTGAAAAACTTTCGGATCGTCTCTAATACCAGATAAAGCATTCACAACACCTTCAGTATATTTTGGATTCTGACCCATGACCCAATGTGCTGGGTAGCCAATAGTAAATACTTTGTCACCCATTCTTACGTTTGAAGAATTCCCAACCTTTAAACTACTTGCAGGTAACTGTGGTGATCGTTCTAGTTTAAGAAAGGCAATATCATTTGTAGAATCTTTTAGTAAAACTTCTGAATTGATCTTCTCGCCGTTTAAAAAATTAACTTTTATATTTTCAGCACCACGGATTACGTGCCAGTTTGTGATGACATAGTCTTTACTCCCAAACATAAAACCAGTGCCAGAGTATTTTAGTTTGTCAGGTATGGAAGATTGTTCGGTCTGGATTATTGAGGGATTTGCTTTAGGAAGTTGTTTGGCAGTCGGTAAAGGTTTAGGTTTTATCGTTGTGCTAAACGTATTACTCGCATTAAAATCGTTCTTTGCATTTAGTGATGTTTGCAAGCTACTAGCTGAAAGCTGTGCCATTTTAATAGGGTTATCCATAAGATAATAATAAGATTCGCGAAACCAATCATATCCTTGGCTGGCAGTGAAAATAATTTTTTTAGTCGATGGCTTTATAAGTAGAAAGAATTCTCTCATATCAGTTAAATGTGTATTTTTAATGCCAAAAGCTTTAATCAACTGGTTTTTAGGTTCCGTTTTTAAACCTGTAATTTGCACTCTTTTTACATCTCGATATGTGTCCTTCATCCGCGTACACATATCCCAACCCTCATGCAAACCGAACGCTACTAAAATATTCTTATTTTTAGTAACAGCCACCTCTCTAATAGAATAGCAAGGATTAAATGATGTTTCCCCTGGTCCCTGCTTTATCTTGACGGGTGGATAAATACCGCCCTCAATTTTAATGGAACTAGCACAACCTGAAAAACATGTGATGACTATTGATAGCAAAATAAAAAATTTTATTTCATAAAGTTCTTCATAATAATATTTGTCAAATCGCTTTAATCGTATCATCGTCACTCTTTAGTCTTAGTTTAAGCGTTTTCCTTCATTATGATTTCAATAGTCTACGTGTTTTGTGGTTACACATTTTGCGACAGTTTTTATTTGGTCATTAGAAGAGCTAATAGAAATAAATTTAATTAAAAATTATTTAGCGCTCGCTTCAATCAGAACGATATTGTTTTTTGCATTATCTATGAAATTAGCGAGTGAGTTTTTGGGCTCTGACGGAACAACTACAATACCTCTATTGCTAACCAATGTTTCTGGCAGCATTGGGAATAGTTTTTTGATGTAACTCGACTTGATGGCATAGTTTACATTTTGGGGAAGTGCGCCAATAGACTCAGTTGCTAACTGCGGATCTAAAGAAGCTTGCGTGATTCCAATGACTTCACCACTTTGGTTAAAAAGTGGACCACCACTATTGCCTGGTTGAATTTGAACGCTTATTTGAAAAACTTTCGGATCGTCTCTAATACCAGATAAAGCATTCACAACACCTTCAGTATATTTTGGATTCTGACCCATGACCCAATGTGCTGGGTAGCCAATAGTAAATACTTTGTCACCCATTCTTACGTTTGAAGAATTCCCAACCTTTAAACTACTTGCAGGTAACTGTGGTGATCGTTCTAGTTTAAGAAAGGCAATATCATTTGTAGAATCTTTTAGTAAAACTTCTGAATTGATCTTCTCGCCGTTTAAAAAATTAACTTTTATATTTTCAGCACCACGGATTACGTGCCAGTTTGTGATGACATAGTCTTTACTCCCAAACATAAAACCAGTGCCAGAGTATTTTAGTTTGTCAGGTATGGAAGATTGTTCGGTCTGGATTATTGAGGGATTTGCTTTAGGAAGTTGTTTGGCAGTCGGTAAAGGTTTAGGTTTTATCGTTGTGCTAAACGTGTTACTCGCATTAGAATCGTTCTTTGCATTTAGTGATGTTTGCCAATTGTCAATTTCAAGTTTTGCAAGTCTCATTGGTTCTTTCAGATTAAATGAAACTTTTCTAAATAAACCATCTGTATTCTTAATGGTTAGGTTTATATATTGGACATATGGTTTTATTTCGACTGAAAACCAATTGTAGGGATAATCCATGTATGAATCTTTAACTCCAAATAATTGAATAACACCATCATCAGGCACTGTTTCAATAGACAAAAGTCGCATCCCCCACCTACAATGTTCTCCGCTAGAGGTGTAAGCATGGTCTCTTTTGAAATCTAAAAGAAAATTATTGTTTTCAGTTAAAGCAGTTTGAGACAGGAAATAACAACCTAGATGACCATTAGAGTGCGAACCACGTTCTGTATATACAGCCTTTGGATAAGTGTTTAAACGGGTATTAGGTGGGCTAAAACAACCGGAAGCAAGAGTTATAATGATTAAAATTAAAATTTCTTTAAGCCTTTTCATAACACCCTTACCCAATAATATCGGTTTTTAATTTACTTTAATTCTAAACAAGTTTCTTCATAGCTTTATTCTCAAGTTCCATGATCCATCACTTTGACGAATAATCTCTTTTATAAACCGTTTGGTTTATATAAGGTACGAGGTTATTTTTTAATACGATCAGCTTAAGTCATATCTAAATGGTATTCTAAAATTAATAGTTTCTTTATTAATTTCTTTTGGAAATTTTGGAAAGGGAGCAGCTTTCTTTATGGCTGCAACAGCGGACTTAGTTAAAATATTATTAGAGGATTTAATCACTTTAATTTTTCCAAGTTCACCCGTTTTTAAGATGGTAAATCCAACAACTACTTTCCTTGTATCCTTTTTCTTCTTGCTGATTCTGGATATCTTTTAGATCTCGATATTGTTATAGCTATATGCTTAGTATAACTTCTTATTAGTTTCGTTGGGTTTCTAGAAATTTTCTGATGTTCTATTTTCTTTGTTTCTTCATCTGAGGCAATCGCATCTTTTTCAGCTTTTTTCTCTTCTTCTACTGCCTTTAGCTTTGCTTCTGATTGAGACCTCTTCTTATTTTCTATTGCCTTGTTCTTCTTGAACACTAAGTGCCTTTGCAAGGCTGCCTTCAACCCTAAATCGATAATGTCCTGCTCGGACAATGCGGTTCCCTCGGGCCTGCCCGAATCTTGCGGGTTTCCCATTAAACTTCCCAACAGTGGGCCTAACAACAGCCTCCCAACAATCTTTGTTTTTTTCGCATCCTCCTCGGTGACTGTTTTACATTCATGCCAATCTAAAATACCGTCATGTACTGTATAGCATGCTGTGGGGCACGTCCAAAATCTCTTGGTGCCCTTCGGGCGTGACTCATTATCGCAACTGTCCGCGTGTACTTGGTTGGTTGTAAGCACTTCGCACATCTCGGTCATCGAGCCCGGTTGCTTTGATTCATATGTGCCATCCGAAAAATCAAACCCACGTACATAGTCCGGCGCATCCTTAAAGAATTTGCAAGCGGCACGTATTTTACACGCTCTCTTCTTCTGGAAATACATTTCTTTGGAAAAATTTGTGGTAGGGGCTATTTTCATATCGGATAAATGTATTCCATCTTGCCGCAAAGAAAATTTTTCCTCTTTATTACAGTCATCAATCATTGAATGATAATTATGCATTCCCAGCTTCTCCAGTGCTGATTGATTTCCCTCTGTGCACGCTTCAACGGCCTGATCGTGTAGACCTCCAATTATTCCACCATGCGACAAAAAGTTGGAACACGGACCACTTATTGGGCTAGTAATACCTTCTAAATACCCAGTACTATCACACCCAAGCGAGTTGGGGATGCATCGGACGTTACGGTAAACTTGCCCTCCTTTGAGCTGGGTCTGTATCTTCTTTGCATCATTTTCTATTTCCTCCTCTGTCCGTCGCTCAAATGACCTTAAGGTAAATTCGTCTTGTAGTGCCACAGCTAAATCTTCGTAACAAGTCAACACCGCGCCCTCACCAAACTCCCACAATTTTTTATCACATTTCTCATTTTCTATATTCATTGCCTTTTCCCAACAATTTTCACTTTCGCAGTTAATTAGAGGAAATGATTTGAACATCGTACTTTGCCTTTTTAAGATATGTCTGCCCCCTATTCTAGGTGTCGCCTTTAATTCACTTTGAAGTGATCTAGCAAAATTCTTGTAGCAAGAGATGCGTTCTTTCTTTGGTCTTGGATTGAGCCACTGAATGCTACCATCTGCTCCTCTCGTATGCTTAGGACAAACATCCTCATCTAGGTCCAGAGCAAAAACTGAGGGCACATTTGTTAACGTTAATCCAAATAAATATAAAAAGATTGTGAAGAATAAAATATTGCATTTTTGCAACAGACTTCTATTTGAATGTTCTGAAAAATTATAATTGCTAAAACTTTCCTTTTCCGAACTGATTTCTTTTTTATATTCTTTACATTTAATTAGTGTCACCTTTTGTCATACCTTATTTTTTAAAACTTTTAAGGGCTTCTGACCAACTTGACTTAAGTTCATCCCACTCTTTTCCCGCCAGAAAGGATCAAGCTGTGGAAAAATTTTTAACATCATTTTTTTTACTCGCGGCCTATCCTGTGTGAAAGTCTCGAATTTTCTCTGAATTATATTTGGCTTAATAGGTTTTTTTGCTTCTGGGGGTTTAATGCCCAGCAATTTAAATAATTGAAATAGAAAAAATACAATCGAAAACATAACTTGGAGCGCAAGTAATATTTTCATATTTACTTGAATGCTACCATATGCTTGAGGATCATAAGCACTTGCAAAATTACCATTGGGGTCTAAAACTGAAAGAAGCAGAACTGATACCGGTACGTCACTAATAGAATTCCAAAACCCATAGTCCATAAGCTTATAAGTCAGAAAAGCTATAAGACCTGCCCCAAAAATACTCGTACTGAATATGATGGCAATGTTTTGAAAAAAAACTGCAAGCAAACCAATGAAGAGTGATACCCCTAGACATATTAGTAGGCCCGCGGGCAAAGTTTCTAAATCTTGTAAGGCTGCTAGACCAATTATAGGAAGAGTTATTGATAGAGAACCAATGAAACCTGATAAAAAAACCATAACCACAGACAGTATAACGCTTGCGGCACCAAAAATAATTGCACCAAATATAGATACTATAGGTTCTGCCCCCGAAGCCTTAAAAACCAAAAAACCAACTATAGAACCTAATAAGGCCAATCCTAAGTAATACAGTCTCAGTCCATATAAGCCAAGCGCAAGACCAATTATCAAACAACCTAACAAATAATAGCTATAAATTTGCCCAAGCTCCGCATCTTGTCTTACTATAGTTGCAATAAGGTCTTGAATTAAAAATGACATCTCTCCCCCCTTTTACAAATTACATCTCGTTTTTAAACAAAAAAAAAAGAGATGACCCAATAGAGTCATCTCGTTTGTTGAAAGTTTTAAATTTTGTAGAAGTAAACAAAACGCCGAAACTCCAATTGGTTG
>CAYNPP010000093.1:0-6357 GCA_964399095.1 uncultured bacterium
AAGTTTCACGTAGCCAATAGTTATTTATATATCTACCATCATAAACTTGGCTTGAAGATACAAATCTTAGCTCTAAAGAATTTGATTTATTATCTTTAATTAAATTCTTAAGGTCTCTATAAACTCTAGTATGCGCATTCTGTGAAGGTTTAGAGGTAGTTATGCTAAACTTTCCGGATGATCCATGATAATAACCATCATGAATAGTTTTGTTCCATTTTGATTGAAAATTAGTAGATATTAAATCTTTCCATGACTTTCTAAGAATATCATAATCCGCTAAGAATGACTTAGTTGAACTTCCATCTAGATTAATTACAGATAATAATTCATTTATAGATAATGAATCATATAGAGGACTTATCATAGGTTGTGTGATTGAAATTGAGCCATCAAGACTAGTCGTATCACCCCAGGATTCTAGATAATGACTCTTTGGAACAGACCAATTTGCTATCTGTGATGTTTCGTCGTGATGCGAACCAAGATAAATAACCTCTACTTCAGATAGCAATGTAAATAATTCATTTTTAGTATTGAAATAGTGTGATGCAAAGTATAATAGATCAATGTCAATAACAATTAAGGTTTTAAGCTCTTTATTTTTAAGTTTGTAAACAAGGTTTTCTAAATCTTTATCTTTTGATATTATTGCGTGATCTAAGCGATGATATATAACTGTTTTATTATTATTCAAAAGCGCATGGTTTAATATATAAACCATAGAGTGAATAGTTTTATGACAATCATCGCCAACAGTTATAACTGAATGTGATTTATTTTCAATCAAATCACTTGCAAGTACATTGATAAATTTTTGAGATTTTTTATCAGAAAAACTCCCTTTAGGAATATTAATTGACTTTAAATTTTTTAATCCATTTTTTACTAGTGCATTATTTAACTCTGCTACAAAAGAATGAATTTCTGATGGTTTAATTTTAAATCTATGATCCGCCATCATGCCTGTTGTTGTAAGATTGCTTTCAACAGAGTACAATCTATTCATTGTATCATTTTTACTCTTAATTTTTCTACTTTTAGAAAATGTTTTTTGATTAAAGATTGAATTTAAATCATTTCCAAGAAAATCAGATTCTATAGATAGTATAACATTTGCATTGTCATAATTATTAATTGCATAACAGGTATTTTGTGTAAACATTTCTAAACCAGATACATGGTTCTCAGGAGAAACTGAATCAAAAACAAACCAATTGGCTTTTGGATATAGCTCATTAAAATTATTATACATTTTTTTCGTTGTTAATGAATTGAATGAATTAGATAAAATAGCTAGATTTTGACCTTTGTTTTTGTAGCTCATTTTAGATATTAGCATCATAGAAGTCTTAAAGTCAGCTAAATTTGTTTCTACCCCATCCTTAAGAGGTTTTTTCAATCTGTCTGGATCATATAAATCTAAAATTGATGCCTGAACAAATGTATTGGTTGAACCTTTAGAAGATGGATGAATATCATTGCCTTCTATATGAGTCGGTCTACCCTCATGGCATTCTACTACAACACCGTAAGAGTTAAGTCCAAAAGGCATAGAAGAAGCATAATAATTAGGTACTCCTGGTACTATATGTTCTGGAGCTTGTATGTAAGGTAAAATTTTCTGTACAGGTTTTCTACAACCAACAAGACCAGCCATGGCCATAGATGCACCCATTAATGATAGAAATTTCTTTCTAGTCATTGTTTCTGCAAGTTCAACAGTTCCATCAGGGAATTCATTATGTACAAATGAATCTAACTCTGAAGAGTCTTGTTTTTCAGCTAAACTTTTCCAATATATTTTACTTTTATCTTCTTTTATCTGTGGCATGCAGTGCAATCCTCTGGTGGTGATATGTTTCTATCTTTTATATACTTACTAACAATTTCATGATGATTATCAGATGGTTCCCAATCCATATTAGTTATTTGATCAGCTGGTCTAATATGATTTTCTGGATTACGATGGCAATCAAGACACCAGGACATACTTAAAGGTTCAACTTGCATAACTTTCTCCATTTGATCAACTCTTCCATGGCAGCTAGCACATCCAACTCCAGCTGTCAAATGAATACTATGATCAAAATAAGCATAATCTGGAAGCATATGCACTCGCACCCATTCAATAGGTTTATTCTGATTCCAACTATCTCTAACTAATTCTAATTTTTCAGATTCTGCATCAACAACTGAATGACAATTCATACAAGTTTGAGTAGGGGGAATCATAGCTTCTTGAGAAGTTTCAACTGAAGTATGACAATATCTGCAATCAATTCCAAGCTCACCTGCATGTAATTTATGAGAATAATCAACGGGCTGTTCGGGTCTATATCCAACATCTGTGAATTCAGGAGAGCCAAAATAAGTAAAGAAGAAAACAACAGACACTAAAGCTCCAGCACCTAAAAAAGCTGCAATCAAAGGAGCATAATTGGTCCACTTAGGAAATGTTTGTGTCGTAACTGAATCCTCGTTTTATAGTACAATTTAACTACAATTACATTCTTGAATTTATATGCTTATTATACAGCTCTGCAAGACTTAAATAGATATATTTTTAAAAATATTTAATGATTCTGGATTAACAATCGAAGAAGCATTTAGGACTTCTTCTTTATTTATGACTTGCTTTATGGCAATTTCTACTTTTTTTCCATTTAAAGTGTATGGAATATCTGAAACTTTGATAATTTTATAGGGGATATGTCTTGGGCTGCATATATTTTTTATTTGATTCCTTATTTGATTACAAAGTTCATCAGATAATATCTCTTTCATTTTTACAAATAATATAATTTTTTCATCACCATCTATTTCTAATCCAATTGCGACAGAGTCCTCTACCCTTCTAAACTTTTCGATAACTTTGTATATCTCCGAAGTCCCAATCCTGACTCCCCCAGGGTTTAATGTTGCATCCGATCTTCCATGAATTTCAATTCCTCCTGATGACGATACTGAAATATAGTCCCCATGTGTCCACACATTTTTATATTTATTGAAATATGCATTTTTATATATATCTCCAGAAGAATCATTCCAGAAATATATAGGCATTGAAGGAAAAGGTTTTGCACATATTAACTCACCTTTTTTATCAAGAACTGAATTTCCCTTTGAATCATAGCTATGTACATCCATCCCTAATCCAATGCATTGTATTTCACCTCTCTTTACAGGCAAAATTGGACAACCAAGTACAAAACATGAAATTATATCGGTTCCCCCTGAAATTGAGGAGAGTTGAACATCATGTTTCCAATTATTATAAACAAAGTCAAAATTATCTTCTTGGAGAGGTGATCCTGTTGACAGAATAGATCTTAGAGCTGTATATTTCCCAACAGAACTCGGTTTAATTCCTTTTTTCTCAATAGTGTCAATATACTTTGCACTAGTACCAAAAATATTAAATGATTCTTTCTCTGCAACTTTCAACAAGCTGTCATTACTTGGATAAAATGGGCTACCATCAAACAAGATGACGGTACTTCCACAGTACAGAGACGACACAAGCCAGTTCCACATCATCCAACCGCAGGTTGTGAAATAAAATATTTTTTCCTTCTCCTTTAAATCAAGATGCAACATAAGTTCTTTTATGTGTTGGATTAAAGTACCACCTGAAGAATGGACTATGCTTTTAGGTTTCCCCGTAGTTCCCGAAGAATACATAATGTACAGCGGATGGTCAAATGGCAAGGGTGTAAAATCGATAGACTCAGCATTATTTGATACAATATCAGAGTAAGATACACTGTCAACCTTTAATCTGTTTGGATGAAAACTATTTATAAAATCAATAGTAATGATATGCTTGATTGAAGAAAGACTTTTTGAAATATTATATATTTTATCCTGGACAGAAAAATACTTTCCTTTAAAAATGTAACCATCAATACCGATTAAGACAGTTGGTTTTACTTGTTCAAATCTATCTACTATTGCATCTTCACCAAAATCAGGAGAACATGAAGTCCAAACTGCTCCTATAGATGCACAACCGAGCATAAGCACAATAGCTTCAGGTATATTTGAGATTACAGCAGATACCCTGTCTCCAGGCTTTATGCCTATTTCTTTTAGATACATTGATACACTTGAAACATTTTTAAATAATTTTTTATATGTGACTGTTTTTTTAGTACCACTTTCAGAATAAAATTCAATTGCAATATCACTATTTCTTTTCTTTAACAAATTTTCGGAATAATTTAGAGAAATCCCTTTAAACCATTTTGCCCCAGGCATTTGGTCTAGATTATCAACCACTTCTTTATAATTTCCAAAATACTTTATTTTTGAAAAAAACAATACCTCTTCCCAAAAGTTCTTAATATTTTCTATTGACCAAAGATGTAAATCCTTATATGATTCAATATTGGTTTGATAATTATGATTTATTAATTTAATAAAATCAATAATTTGAGATTTATCGATTGATTCAGAGGTTGGGGACCAAATATTGGATTTATTCATTTTTCATTGTGATTCTTAATGCTGCCTGCCAAGCTTCATCTACTTTCATTTTTAAGAGCGATTCTATTATAAAATCATACAATTCTGACAAGGACATTTTATCAAGTTTTTTATTTTTTGATATAGTAGGTAAAGATTTTACACCAGCAAGTTTTGCTAACTCATTACCAGAAAGCAACTTACTATTTTTTATCTCATCAGGCAAATTATCAAATCCTATCCCATTATCTTTGGGTTTTAGAACTTCAAATAATCCCTCTTTTGCTGTGGAATAAAAGTTATCTCCTAATCTTGAAACAGGGTCAAGTAAATATGGATCAATTTTATTTTTTTTATCTAGTATGTCATTTCTTACATGGAAACAGATAACTTCACCAAGTATTAGATTTCCGCTGCCAGGTTTTCCACCTAGTTCAATAATATTTTTTAGTTTACATTCCATAATAAACGGCGACTTGTCTACTGAACTACAATCTACAGTATGAGATTTCTTCTATTTGAAACCAACTTTAATAAATTAATCTATAATGCTATCATAATCACATGATGTTAAACTCATCTGTTCACCCATTAAGTAATTTACTATGGAAACAGTAAATTCTTTTGTTCTCTCTATGTTTACCAATGTATCTTTTTTCTCGCCTGTCCTCCCACTATTTGCAGGAGAGAAACCTATGATTGGTGGATTTGAACCAAAACCATTAAAATAAGAAAAGGGGGCAAGATTATCTATGCCAGAGCTACTCTTTGATCCTACAAAAGCTATTGGCCTTGGTGATATTCCTGATATCATTAAATGATATATCTCCTTTAACTCTAGTTCATTAGATATAGATGTGGTATACATAGTATTTATTTTTTTAGCCAACTAAGTGAGTATTCAGAGTCTTCAAAATCAAATTTATTGTCTGCTACTTTTAATGGATTAAAGGTATCTATCATTACTGCTAACTCTTCAGTTTTTGACTTACCTATTGAACCTTCATATTTTCCAGGGTGTGGTCCGTGAGTTATCCCTGCAGGGTGCAATGTAATTGATTCTTCTTCTACCCCATTTCTGCTCATAAAATTTCCCATAGAATAGAATATTACTTCATCTGAATCTACGTTTGAGTGTGGGTACGGAGATGGAATCGCATCTGGATGATAATCAAATAATCTAGATACAAAAGAGCATACAACAAAACCAGATCCTTCAAAAGTCTGATGAACTGGTGGTGGTTGATGTATGCTTCCTGTTATTGGTTCAAAATCATTTATATTTATTTTCCATGGATAATAGTATCCATCCCAACCAACTAAATCAAATGGGTGATTATTAAGAGTGTAATTTTGAAACCCATTCATAATTTTAACTTTTAAATCAACTTCACCACTTATGGGTTTACCTAATTTAGGTACAACTATATCTCTTTCACAATAAGGAGAATGTTCCATTAGCTGTCCAAATTTATTTCTGTATCTATTTGGTGTTTGAATTGGTGATTTTGATTCTAATAAAAGCCCTTTTATCGGTTTATCTTTAACAAGTTTCCATATGACTCCTCTTGGAATTACAATGTAATCACCTTTATTGACATTCATGCTCCCAAAATTAGTTAATAACTCTCCCTCACCTTTTTGAATATAAAACATTTCATCATATTGACCATTTCGATACAAATAGTTCATATTAGAGTCAACATGAAATTTATTTATAATAAGATCATCGTTGTAGAGTAAGGGGGCTCTGCTAGTAATAGCATCTCCTTTTATGGGAAGTTGAGCAGTAAAAAAATGCCTGTTCTTATGTTTTTGTAATTTAGAAGTCAGATTATATCGTTCAAATTCATTTACACTAGAAATTTCTGTTGGCATCAGTAAATGATA
>CAYNPP010000094.1:0-6340 GCA_964399095.1 uncultured bacterium
TCCACTTTATCTTTCATCTTCCTTTTCATCTTCACATATTATTTTCCCAGATAACTTTTTTTATTCTTCCATCGGCATAGGTGGAGGTGCCTTGTCCGTCCTTTTGTCTGACAGAGGTATTTATTCGACTATTTCAAGAATTTCAAAACCATTGTAATAATGTAGCGTATTAGGGCCGCCGAAGTATCCTTTCAAAGTTATCAACTCTCCATCTTTAATCGAGATTAACTTTTGTTTGATTTTCTTATCGTCTTTCCATTTTTTAGAACTATAGTATCCGTTGACCTTGTCATCGATCCCTTGGAATTTCTCAGAAAATAGTCTGATCTTGAACCAGAGATTATTGTAATCTGTCTCGAAAACATTCCCCGTTATTTCGATGATCTTAGAACCGTAGTCAATTCTGTCTTCGAAGAAATCCGTAACTGTTAATTTATTCTTTAATTCTGGAGTGGAAATGGAGTTATCAATCTCGTAAGTTCCCTTGAACAATTTGACCACACCAGCAAAACCTCCTCCCACTTTATAAACTCCATTTAAAATAGGCTCAAAGGCGTAGCACTGACCAATCTTTGGGGCATCTGGATTGTCTTCGGAAATACCATCAAATAAGTCGACACTTAGGGTGGCTGGTTGATATATCCCGTTCTGCTCTGCACCCTTAATCCAGACAAACTCCAATTTGTTTTTGCCGGTAAAAGCATCCTTTTCTGAATATTTAATTTTCTCTATACAGCCATAAAACGGAGAACCAACCGAAATTAGTGTTTTTTGTTCTTTAACTATCTTTTCAAAACTAGGAATTAATCTTTTTTCTTCACTTAGTGCCTGTTGAAAGCCGATAAATGAGACAAGGAAAATTACTCCAAAATTAATATTAAATTTCTTTAAAGACATAAACATCTCCGCAACTGCTTTGATTAAAAAGATGTTCAAAAATTATGTCAATTTCCATTAATCTGCGGGCGGTTTCTAGGTACACTCAAGCACTTCCTCAGAATCTCTCTAGAATCCGTCCAGAGCTTTCCATACGGTCACTATATACGCCTTGGTCAGGTACCTGGAGTTTGCTGTTAAGTCTCGGTGAGTCACTGAGAGTCTTGTGGGTCTATTGTCGTATAGGGGGGGACCCTTAGATAGGAAATAGGGTTTTGTTATTTAGAGTCGTTTGTATATCCGAGGGGGATTTAAGGGTAGGTTATAAAGACATACTCTTCCAATTCCTTATTAGAGAGATAAGAGGCCAGCACGTAATTGGTGAGGTACCGGATCATGTAACGCGGCTTTAACGAGGGCTACTAATAAGGAATATCAGACATGAGATTAGGACTGAATGGAAAAGGCGTTATTGTCACCGGCGGATCACGCGGCATCGGCTTCGCTTAAAGCTGCCGTTATTATGGAAAAAGCGATCCATACCGAGTTTTAAACAGCCTCAGCCAGCAGGGGAAATCTGGAAATTTAGGCTCACGCTTTTCTATGGGTAGCAACGATGAAACCTGTAGACTCCCGGCTTGGAATATCTGCCAAGATCAAATCTCTGATATCGAAGCCAGCGAGGTCGAGGTGATGTTGGTATCGATGCATAATCATAAAGTTTAATGGCTGACGAAAGATGAAGCCATCGCCATCGAAATTGAAAATATCGTCGCATATAACAAGTGTATCTATCCGTTGTGCTAAATCGTGCAGAATCGTCTGCACTTCTTCAGGAGCAAGTATCATCAATACATTGCTGATAATGCAGATATTTATTCTGTTAGGCACATCCAGCCGTCCTTCGATCATATCTCGATGATCGCCGCACAAAAAAGTCATTGTCGGAGAGAATTCTTGGGCGATGCGACAAGAGGTGGAATTTGGTTCAATTCCGACAAAAATCGTTTGATCACGGCGTGCTTCCGGCAGTTTCTGATACACAGATCGTAAATTGAAGCCGTTGAAACACCCAAGTTCCATGACAACTAGCCGATCACTCGGACAATGCTCAAGTTGTGCTAGTACAATCTCGGCAAGCTGTTTAGTGTGCGGGGAACCCGCGCGCGCCCCCCACGCCGCACGTATTTCAGATTCGCTGATTTCGATTTTCCAGTAATTTTCTAGTTTGCCGATAACTTCACGAGCCGTCGTTTCCAATGTTTGGGATTTTTCAAGTTTTATTGCGGTGTGCCGACACTTCTCAAGATCATGCAATTGTGCGAAGGAAGGATGGTTGAGTGCAGAAATTCGCTGCACCCATTTGTCTGCCTCTTTATACGCACGGGCATTAAATAAGGATTTTGCTCCGAAAGAGTAGTGCCGAATCAGCGCATCTAGCCCTCATATTACGACCAGCATATATTCTTCGAGACTTGACCATAACTCATCCTCATCGATTGCATCGTTCAGCGCGTGCACCGCATTATTATGATTTTGGTCTAATAAGATTGCCTGCGCCCAAAAATATTTGGCGGCCTCTGGGTTGCAGACAACAAATGCGACAATACCAGATAAGTGGAAAATTTTCGAGGCTTCTAAAAGGTTATCTCCGCCCCCTGCCCTTAGGATTTCAAATATCCGTTGGGTGCTGGCTTCATGAGCGCTCGGGTTGTCAATATCTAGACGTACCATCAGGCTGCATTTCCAGTTGAAGCAAAACCAATGTGGTCATTAGCACCTTAATAAATTCCTAAGCTATTATTCTTTAGCCTGCCACTGGTAATTTTTGATAATATCGTTTAATTCGGCGGTGCGAAGGAAATCATCGTACGTACCTCGATGCTCTCACGTGGAGAAAGAGCAGTGCTGGCTTTAGAATTTTGAAACGTGCCATGTCCAGTGTATCGACTGGTACCTATCTTGGAATTATCGAAGCACTTTAGCAAAATCACTTCGCTTCGCTGCATATCTGGATAATAGTACCATTTCTGACCTTCTCTATGGCGGATCTGAAAGATTTCTCCCTTTCGATTATTGTATACCAGGTCAGAGGCAATAAAGTCCTCCTGTTTCATTGTTCGAGCATCTGCCATGACAAGAGGTAAGCGTTCAGCAGAAAGCCCAATTGAGCGCCAGACGTTGACCATTGCAAAATGGTGTTTCAAGTAATGCGAAGCATTTTCATCACTCATCACGTCAGTCACACGCTTTGGACCTGACCACTCAGTATAATCGTTGTGGAGAGCAATGACAGGGGTTCGAACCTGTTTATCAGCACGTTTTACATCATCTTGTACGCGTATTGTGTGGTCAAAAATATGAACCTTTGTTGCTCTAGTTTTGGATTTCAAGAACTTCTCAATTTCGGGATAGTAAATTTCTTCAACTTGATCATCGTCAAAAAAATCAATTACTTTGGTATCAAAGTTGCTGAGTGCAAAACCTTCACGGTCTATATTAGCACCACCAGCAATATCCCGGGCATTCAGAATTGTCACATCAATGTTGCGAAACTCACCAGTCCGGATATTTGGCTCACTGTGCACGTCCGACATGTGGATCAACGGTTTTTCATCCGAATGGTGAAAAAAATATAGTTGCCCCGTTACGCTATCGTTAGAAATCGGCATCATCTGTAATTTTCATGTTCGTACGGATAAAGCAATTTTATTTTGTTTGTAATTATCCTTAAATCCTCAGGTACTCGTAGGCAGACATAGGAATCACCGTTTCGAGAGTATAAATATGAACTTAAATGTTCTTCCATTTGAGTCAACAAACAGAGATGATCCCGTATCACTCTATTAGGGGACTCTGGGGTACATGAAAATACGAACTGCCGCACTCTGCCTGGCTCTTGCCGTGCTTTTTGGAAGTGCTGGGAGGGGGTTATGAGAAAAGAATTGATATTATTCGCTCTAATATTTTTAGTGCCAGATACCGGTAATACAAAACCCTACAAGTCAGAATTTTATTAGCCTGATGGAGAAGGACCATTCCCCGTCATTATATTAAGTCACGGCAGGGGGGGCCTCTATAACATATCATAAAAAAGCAGAAGGCATGATGAGAAGCGGTCGTGCTGCTATTGTCTTAGACCACTACAGTGCTAGGGGTGAATATGGCACTAAATTCCGAAAATTTCCCAACACCGCTGAAGGTAAAAATTGGAGAAAAAAAGATATATTGGATCTTTTGGGCACCTTAAAGGGCCACCTCAGGATTAATAGAAAAAAAGTTATTTTAGCAGGATGGTTAGCGGGTGCTGGTATAGCTTTACCCTTTATATCTAATCCAAGAAAAACGGATCTACCAGTGGAAATTTCTGTCGTAGGTGCGATACTTACGTACCCCTATACCTATGGTTGTTATGAGAAGATTGAGTCTTTTAATGTCCCGGTCATACTTCACTACGGTAAATTAGATGGTACAAACGGTAACCCTTTATCAGGGTATCATTGCTGGAAAAATAAAGTTGGCAAATTTAGTGACGATAAAGTCCCTGTGGTATTTAAAGCATATGACGCCGCGTATCATGGGTTCGATCTCCCCTTTCTTAAAAACCGTCCAAAAAGATGTAGAATGATTAAATATAGAGATGGTACAGGTGAATCTTGCATGGCATTCAATGAAAGCGCTTTCAAACAATCAATCATTGCGAACAAAATATTTTTGAAGCAAATTTTTGGTCAGTAATCTCCTTGGTAAGCTTCTCATGAGAAACCTCCTCACCATACCTGCCCTCATATTCACTGTGATTTCTTCATCAGCCAGCTTTGCTGGTTGGACGAAGGTGGCCGAAAATGTGAATGGGACCTACTATGTGGATTTTGCAAGAATTGGAAAGTACGCTGATTATATTAAATTTTGGGAATTGGTTGATTTATTCAAACCAGACAAAGACGGAGATTTGTCTTACAAACTATATCAACAAGGTGATTGTAAATTATTTAGGTATAAGTATTTGAGTTCTTCAAATTACAAGCAATCAATGGGTGGAGGACGTGGAGTAGTTTATAATGAACCAGATAAGGATTGGAGATATCCTTCTCCTTACTCGATAAATGAAGTTGTTCTAAAATTCGTCTGTGATTATGCGAAATAGACGGTGACAAAAAGCAATCATGTTTCACACAATTTTATCCTTACGCCTGCTACGGGCACATTTATAAGAACATCGTTTAATACTGTTGGAGTTGGAACGTAGGCGAAATGTAAGGTATTCTCATTGCGGTAATCGATATACTTTTGCGATCTATCTAGTGTGGCTTGAGACAACACAAGTTATTCGAACAGAAACCGTTACACCAAATTGATTTTGTTGGATATCCCTGGATGAATCAGAATGTATCGTGTGCCACTCAATTTGCCTACACCCAACAGTGCCATATAGACCGGCCCGATAGGCGCTGACCGAATCACGCCCTAGTGGTTTCAAGCGAGCCCCCAATGCGCTATTGATAGGGATGGTCCGCATCGTCATCGATGAGCCTATTGAAGCAGATCCAGATTTGCAGGTCCCCCTAAAGTTCGCCCGCGGATGTAAGGCGAACAACCTCAGTGTCATCGGTCTGGCGGACAAGGCGGTGGAGAATTGTCAAAGCCTTCGAGCACGCTACACCAACAACCGATATATACTTAATCTCTCCGGCATCATCTCGTTCATCATGTTGAACCGTGAGGCCGCCATGCGGTTCTGGGGTGCCGCACTGCTTGCTTCACCACGATACACGAGTGCCGTCAATGCCTTGGATGATATGATTGCCGCCGATCCCGATTGGACAAACATGGCTGACTACCTGGCCCTTGCGGCGCAGGGCAATGATGCCTTTATCGCCTTCTATGCGAGCCGGGCTGAAACCGCTTTTGCCGATCGGGCCTATGGTGAGGCGGACCGTTGGTTGCAGCGTATCTCAGCCTTCCACAATCCTGGGCTCGCCCAACTCGAGCCTATCGAAGCCTGCAAACTAAAAAGTCAACGCCTTCATGATTCTGGCGCAATGGCGGTGACTCTCAATACCATCGCGGCGGGATATCAAAACTACTGGTCCAACATCAGTGACGCCAGCATTCGCGCATCCAATAGGCGTTATGAAAATGTGCCCGACCGGATACAAATGGCAGATATCGCAGCTGGACTCGCTGAACTGAATGGCCCGGTTTCGCAGACGATCGTCGAACTGGGATGTTTCGCAGGCTTCAATCTGCAGCTTACTGCCGGCTGTCTCTCATCGGGTATCCGGGCCCGGACCACGTTGATCGGCATCGAGCCGAATGCAACCGCGTGCCGGATTGGGAGAGAGATCTCACCGGATGTAACCTTTGTCCACGGCGGCTTTAGCGAACTTCTTGCCGGCAAGCTCGATATCCCGGAGCACATCGATATCTGCATCGTCAGCCGTGTCTTCATGATCCTGGAGCA
>CAYNPP010000095.1:0-6310 GCA_964399095.1 uncultured bacterium
GGTTGTGATAAAAGATATGGGGAAGGTTATGAGAGCTGTAATCAAAATGACAAATGGAAGAGCTGACGGTCAAATTATAAGTAAAATAGTAAGAGAGAAATTAAGTTGAACACTTTAGATGTAGTCCTGGCTACCTTCATTATAACTATTACTCTAATTTCAAATTATGATAACTTTTACAATCAAATTATTCGTTTATTGGGAATTATTATATCTGTCTTCACTTCAAAAATGATTTTACAAAACGTAATTATTTTCCTATATCCATTAATAGGGTACTCAAAAATAACAAAACCAATACTATACTACTCTACTATATTATCATTGTATATTCTATTAACAATAATATTTAATATAATTGTATATAGATACCAATCAGCTAAAAAAAATAGACGGCTCAATCTATATGGTGGGACAATCATTAGCATATTAAATAGCGTTCTAATTATTTCTATTATAATGTCTACTGTATTTCTATCAATGCAAATAGATGAATTAACCATCAAAAAACTTCAACAGTCCAAGGTATTCAATTATATTTATGACATTAAAATAAATTTTATTGACTATGAAAAATAACGTTTATTTTAATTCTTCTTTTATGGATGATGTGGGTTTTACAATGATAAAAGAGTTATTAAGTGACTCATGCAAATTTGAAGAAAATAAAAATGACTTCCTCAATCTTTCTCCTTCCTCTGATAAGAATAGTATCGAGAGAAATTTGAAGTATACAGAAGAATTATTCTATTTATTACAAAGGAAAGAAAATCTAATAGAAGCATACATCAAGGATCTCAATCATGTAATTTCATCTATGTCCAAAAGAGGTGCAATGATTGATATTGAGAATCTCCATGAGACAAGAACCTTACTTGAATATTTTGATAAAGTAAAGGCACAAGCTTCTAAACATAAGCTCACTCTCTGGGTAGAGCTAATAAAAGAAACTGAATTCCCAAAAGAAGTTATTATTAAAATTAACAAAATTCTTGATGTTAAAGGAAGTATTAAGGATAGCGCATCTAAAACATTAAAGAATATTATTTATAAAATTAATAAAGTAGAAATCGATATAGAAAATAAAATAAAAGATGAGATGGAAAAATATACAAAGCTTGGATATTTAAATGAATCTAAAATTATATATAGAGATAGAAAAATGCTCCTTTCTGTTAATTCATCAAGTAAAAATAAGGTAAAGGGAATAATCATCGATGTCTCCGCTACTAGACAAACTTGCTATATCCAACCAATGTCTATTGTTCAATTAAATAATAAATTGAACATATTAACTTCAGAAAAGAAGAGTGAAATACTACATATTCTAAAAAACATAACATCTGATATTCACCCATATGCTAAAGATATATATGATATATATACATTTATGAAATCATATGATTTTCATTCAACCATTTCTTATTTTGCAGCTAAATTTGATTCTATAAAGCCAGAATTTTCAGATCAGCTTGATTTAAAAAAATCAATTAATCCAATTTTTTCTATGGATAATAAAAATTATATCCCCTTGAATATATTTATTAGTAAAAAAATACGAACAATAATAATATCAGGACCTAACTCAGGGGGAAAAACCGTTGTGATAAAATCAATCGGTTTATATGCAATGATGGCTCAATGTGGATTATTTATTCCTGCAAAAAAAGCTAAAATGCCAATCTTCGATTCTTTTCTTTCAGATATTGGAGATAGACAATCTCTTAAAGATGACCTCTCAACATTTTCAGCGCATATGAAGGAAATTGCACACATCTTAAGAAAATCAACAAAATCATCATTAATAATTATAGATGAGATGGGAACTGGAACAGACCCTGACATAGGATCTTCACTATCTATTTCTATTCTTAATAAGCTAACATCAAAAAAATCTCTAACACTATGTACAACACATCTAACACCTTTAAAATTATGGGCAGATGAAAGTCCCTATGCAGAAAATGCCAGCATGGATTTTGATGAGAAAAATCTTAAACCTACATTTATATTTAATCCTGAAGTTCCTGGGTCAAGCTATGGGATTGAAATAGCGAAACGAATGGGAATTGATAAAAGCATCATAAGTGATGCAAGAAAGAAAATAGATAATAAAACATTTGATTTAGAAATGATTATTAGAAAAGTTAACGATAAGGATAAAACACTTAAAATAAAAATATCTCAAATAGAAAGTGATATTGAAAAATTAAATGATAATAAAAGAGAAATTCTAAAATTAAAAGATAATCTCAACAATAAGCTTTTTAAACTAAAAAAAGAAAAACAAGGTGATATAAAAAAATATTTATTATCATATAGAAAAAAGATGGAGTCTCTTATTGAGAATATCAAAAAAACTAATGCAGATAAAGAGTCAATAAAAGAAGCAAAATTATTTATAAACTCAAATATTTATCAAATAGAAAAAGAAGAAAGTAATGAAGAAAGTGTTGATTTTAATTTTTCAGTAGGCGAAATAGTTAGTATTAAAGGCATAAATGAAAATGGAGAAATTATACAAATAGACAAAAATAATAATGTTGTTCTTATGATTGATAATAAAAAAATAATCTTGAAATCAAGTGAAATTTTACCTGCAATAGATAAAGTAAATAATATTAAAGATAAAAAATATAATTCGAACAATAATATTAGTAACATTAAAACAACTAGAATAGATTTAAGGGGAAAAAGGGTTGATGAGGCTATAATAGAGCTTGATATTTTTTTAGATAAAGCAATACTCTCAAATTTAAAATCAATTGATATCCTGCATGGCACAGGTACCGGAGCTCTTCAGGAAGCAATACACAAACATCTAAAAAAAGTAAGTTTTATAGCGCGCTATAAATTTGCACCTATGGATCAAGGTGGAATGGGAATAACAATAGTAGAATTATAGCTATTTATGATTAAGAAAAATATGTTTTCAAAATTACAATCATACATTATCTTGTATATTATATTTAGGAAATTACTCAATGAATAAAATAAAATTTGGGGGAAATATTAATAAAGGATATGAAGAGTTATAATTATGGCAAAAATTTCAGAGTATACAATAGAAAAAATTAGAAATAGGGCTGACATATATGATATTGTATCTAATTATGTTAATCTTAAAAAAAGAGGAAGAAATTTTTTTGGAGTTTGTCCTTTCCATAGTGAAAAAACTGCATCATTTTCTGTTAATTCTGAGAAGCAAATTTTTAAGTGCTTTGGATGTGGAAAAGGCGGGAGCTCTATTGATTTTATAATGGAATATGAAAAACTTGATTTTGTTGATGCAATTAAGTTTCTAGCGGATCAATATTCAATACAGATAGAAGAGATTAATTCAAAAAATAAGGATATATCTTATAATCTTTATGAAATTAATTCACATGTTGCAAGCATGTACAATCAAAACTTATCAGATGATAAAAATAAAAGGTACATGGATTATTTTCTAAAAAGAGGCTTAACAATAAATACGATTAATGAATTTATGCTTGGGCTTAGCTTTTCCAAGGACACAATACTCAAAACAATTCAAGGAAAATATAATACAAATGCCATGCAAAAATCTGGTCTCTTTATAGATTCAAAAATAGGCTACTTGGACAGATTTCGTGATAGAATAATGTTTACACTGTTCAATAATACAGGAAAGGTTATTGGCTTTGCAGGTAGAGCAACTAAAAAAAATGAAATGGCAAAATATATAAATTCCCCAGAAACTCCAGTTTATTATAAAAGCAAAACACTATATGGAATTCATATGACAAAATCTGAGATATCTAAGCTAGATGCAGCGATTGTAGTAGAAGGATATATGGATTTTCTTCAATTATATCAAAATAATATTAAAAATGTAGTTGCAGTTTCCGGGACATCACTTACAAATGATCATGCACATATCTTAAAAAGACTGTCAAGTAATATATATATTGCTTATGATGGAGATCAGGCTGGAATGGCATCAGCTATACGAGCTGGCTATGTACTACTAAAAAATGGGCTCAATCCATTAATAGTAGAAATCCCAGAGGGATTAGATCCCGATGATTGGGTCAGAAATGATGGAGCAGAGCCATTTTTAAGCTCAGTAAAGAACTCCCTATCATTGCTTGACTTTAGCTATCAACAACACCTAAAAAAAGGTAAAAGTGATATAGCAGCTTTTATAAATGAAAATTTAAATGAGATTATACTTATCCAAGATAAAGTTATAGCAGAAATAAAATTAAAGGAGCTGTCTAGTCTAACTGGAATTTCAGTTGATAGTATAAGAGATAATTTTAATAATTTGATGAACAAAAAAAATAATAGAGTAAAATTAAAGCCAATAGAAAAACATGGGGCTGGTTCAAAAAAAATTGAAGATGAGCTCATTAAACTGTGCTTTTCGAAAGAAACTAAAATTAGAGAGAGTATTGCTAACTCACTCAAGGTAGAGTGGTTGACAGATTCTGCTGTTATAAGAATTTTTGAAGCAGTGTCCATTCATTTAAAATCGGAATATGAACCAGACCCATCTGTAATAATTTATCAATTAAAAAATAAAGAGGACCATGAAAAATTAGCGTCAATTTTATTTGAAATTGATAAATTTTTTCCTACAATTGAATTGGCTTTAGACTGTATAAATAGAATAAATTATCTTTGGCTTGGTGTTAAGCTAGAAGATTTAAGAAATGAATTAAAAAAAGCTGAAAATAATTTTCAGGATGAAAATAACATTATTAAAGAAATAGCAGATATCCAATCTCAAATAAATTCTTTGCGAGGTGTTAGCTAATGGAAACAAAATATATTTATTTTGCATTTGTATTATTTTTTTCGTGTACCATTGATGATTCAGTTCTAAATCCAATATCAAATGATATTGAATTTGAAAAACAATATGAAGTTAATCTTGATTGGAGCGATATAATATCTGAATCTAGTACAGAAGTTAATATTATATGGAATAAATGGATTCAAAGTAATGAAAATGAAAATTTCTATAGATATAATATCATGCAGATGGTGCCTGCTGAAGGAGAGGGTAATCCTGATCAAGCTAATATTATTGACTATAATTCAAATTTACTTGATACCTCCTACATAATAAATTTACAAAATGCAGGTACTTTTCTCAAATTCTGTATACATGCATCATATTATGATAATGCAGATAGTATAAATTTTATCTCTTCTGATACAGTGCAATTTTTCACCCAACCTCTGCGACCTGCCACAAATATTGCAATTGATATGAATTCAGATGAGAATACCCATACTCTCAATTGGGAGCCGAGTATAAATACAGAGGTTAATAATCTAGTTATATACCGCTCTAGCATTGAAGATGGAGATTTACCCCCTGATTTAGTAATTAATTTATCAACAAGCGAACCATCAAACATTAACAATCAGTGGGAAATTTTATATGATGGAGATAGTTCTTTAGAGCAATTTATAACAGAGCCAATATCATCGTGGTATAAATATTTTTATTTAATAAAAGTCATAAATAGTGAAGAGAATAATATAGATAATATTTCAAGCTATAGATATAGTTTCATTGAACCCGCAGTCCCAGATATGATTAATGAGATTAGCCTTGATACACTTATTTTTAATACGTCCAATGAATTTGAAGATGTTATAGTTATAAGTTGGGATTCATACATGGATAGTGATTTTTATAGCTACGAAATTTGGAGAGCAAACAATCCAAACTCTGAAGGAATTAACTTAGTTGAAATTGTAGATCAAGAACTTAATTATTTTGAAGATAGATATAGTATAGGCTCTGGAGTAAAATGGTATTACTTTATCAGATTATATAATAGTTATGGTAGTATGATAGAATCATCAATCATGATGGGAGAAACAAGATTATGAAGATACTATTGCTACTACTATTGTTCTCATGCTCAAATTTTCTTATTCCAGATCCAAGCTTGTATAACTCTATCTATTTAAATGGGGTGTCATGGATTGAAATTGAAGATAATTATGATTGTGATAATGGTTTAAGGGTTTTTGATGATGACTTTTCCCTTGAAATATACTTTAGTGGAAGCAGCAGCAGAACTAATGCAGGAACGATATTCAGTTTAATCGGGAAAAAAACAGAAAACTACAATGACATAAATTGCAATGGAATATTTGACCCTGATCTTGGAGAAATTGATAATGATGGAAATGGGCAGCTTGATGAAACAGCTACAGATGATGAGTTTGTTGTCCTAGCAATGACAAATGAGCCATCTGACTCTAGTGAAATAACAGTATATATTAATGATATAGAAACAGATATAGATGAAACTATTGATAC
>CAYNPP010000096.1:0-6282 GCA_964399095.1 uncultured bacterium
GAGCATCTGACTACGGATCAGAAGGTTGCAGGTTCGAATCCTGCCGGGTGTACAATTTTTTATAGGGATAATTAATATGAAACAATCTAGAAATGACGTATGTGAATGTGGAAGTGGGAAAAAATATAAAAACTGCTGCATGATTGATTCTGGTAAATCTTTCTTTAATAAATATGGTATGAGAGTCTTTATAGTGGTTTTTACATGTTTTCTTTCATGGGCTTTCTACAATAAATATATGAATGTTGAGCCAACAGTCTGGTGCTATGAATGCAATAGATATGTACTAGAAAGTTCAAGCGGTCATCAATTAGAGCCTATCGAAAACTAATTTGAGACTTTTTCTACTTAGCTTAATATTACCAACTCTATTATTATCAGATCAGGGAGTATATACTCTCGTTATTTCTTTTGATGGTTTTAGGTATGATTACTTTGATAAAGCTCCAACCCCTAATTTTGATAAATTTATAAAGAAGGGGACTAAAGCAGAGAGCTTAATCCCTGTTTTTCCATCACTCACATTCCCTAATCACTACTCTATTGCAACGGGCTACTATTCTGATAAACATAGGATTCTAGGGAACACGTTCTATAGTAAAAAATTAAATAAAATATATTCAATGAGAGATTCAGAGTCTGTATCTGATGGCACATTTTATGGTGCTGAACCTATTTGGGTAACAGCTGAAAAAAATAATATTAATACAGCTACATATTTTTGGATAGGGTCGGAGGCTGAAATTAATGGTTATAGGCCTTCAATATACAAAAGTTATGATGGATCAACATCCTTCGAGGCTCGAGTAGATTCCATCGTTACATGGTTTAGCTATAATCAAGATAGAAGGCCAAGGATAGCCATGCTATATTTTAGTGAACCTGATTATACCGGCCATAAATATGGAACAGCAACACATAAGATAGTAGAATCAATTATTGAAATGGATGATCTTCTTGGCTATACAATCAACAAGTTATCAGAATTAGATATTTATGAACAAATAAATATAATAATTGTAAGTGATCATGGCATGGAAAATACAGACATCGATAGAGTTATACTGATTGACAGGTATATAGATTTATCAAAATTTAGTATTTCTTTTGGACCTACAGTGACTGCGCTGAACTCTGTACCTAGTAATAAAAATAAAATATCTGAATTAGAAGAAATAGAATTCTTAAGTATATACTCTAAGAATAACATCCCAAATACATATCATTATAAAAATGAGGATATGCCTGATTATTTATTGGTTGCAGAATCTGGCTGGTTTATTACAACTTCAGATAGATTAAATAAAAATGAATTTCCACTTGGCATGCATGGGTATGATCCAAGTCTAAATAATATGCATGGAATATTTATAGCAAAGGGTCCTTCATTTAATAAAGGAATTACAATAGAATCTCTAAATAGTATAAATGTATATCCATTGATTTGTAAAATTCATGATATTGAACCATTTAAAATAGAAGGATATGAAATTAATTGGGATGGAGATCAAATAGACAAGATGATTAGATAATGATGATTCTGTATTCAAGTAATATTAAGAATGACGTTATAGAACTAGATAAGAATGAATCTCATCACTGCATTAATGTAATGAGAAAGAAAGTTGATGACAGAGTTATTGTTATTGATGGTAAAGGAAACTCCTGTACATGCACTATTACTGATATTAAGAAAAACATTGTGCTATTAATGGTTATAAAAAGGTCCCAATTGCAGAAAAAAATAAATAACCTTCACATTGGTATTGCTCCGACAAAATCCCAAGATAGGTTAGAATGGTTTATAGAAAAAGCCGTAGAGATAGGTGTTGAAGAAATAACTTTTTTAAAAACTAAAAGAACTGAAAGAAGAAAAATTAACATTCATCGTTGCATAAAAATTTCCATTTCTGCTATGAAACAATCAGGTCAATTATATCTTCCAAAACTTAATGATATCACTGATTATACAGCATTTATTGATGGGTGTAGCGAAGAATCACTGTACATTGGGTCTCTTCAGGGAAATGATTCCAAAAGATATTTTTATGATAGCTATCAAAATGGCACTAAATGTTGTTTCTTGATAGGACCAGAGGGAGATTTCACAGCAGATGAAATTGAACAAGCATTAGAAAAGAATTTTATCCCCGTATCTCTAGGTAAAAATATACTGAGGACTGAAACTGCGGGTGTTTTTGTGGCTTCTGCGTTTAAAATATTAAATGAACATGATTAAAGATAAAAAAATATATGAGAAGTGGATGAAATATGCTGTGATAGAGGCTGTTAAGGGACTAGATGACGGAGAGGTTCCAATTGGGGCAATTATTGTTAATGGAGGAAAAGTTATAGGAAGGGGATATAACCAAGTAGAAACACTCAATGATGCTACTGCACATGCAGAGATGATAGCAATAACATCAGCAAGCTCAACAATTCAAGATTGGAGGCTGACAGATAGCACAATATTTGTGACCAAGGAGCCGTGTCCAATGTGCGCTGGTGCAATACTAAATTCAAGGATAGGTTCCATAGTATATGGATTAGCAGATAAAAAGTGGGGTGCGTGTGGCTCTTACTATGATATATGCAGGGATAATAGAAGCACAAAGCTACCTATAATTATTGGTGGGGTTCTTGAAAAAGATTCTAGATATCTAATAGATGAATTTTTCAACAAGATTAGAAAAAGATAGTGTGAGCTACATCAATATATGGAATCCAGAATGATTATAGATTAAAGATGTAAGATATGGCTGAGATGCCTCCTACATCTTACTCCTTTTCTGCCTTTGGAATGGAATGCAAAGCCCCGTAAGGGGCTTTGCATAATTATATTTTTATGAATAATATAGCTTAATGTAAAAAGGAACAAATAATGTATAATAAACTAATATATTTATTATTCTCATCGCTACTTGCAGTTAATACATATCAGATTGATAATGATAAGAGTAGCGTTCGTTGGATAGGAGAAAAATTAACTGGCTCACATGATGGAATAGTAAATATCCATCATGGTGAAATTCTAACAGAAGGGACCGTGGTCCTGGGTGGTGAATTTAGTATCGATATGAATACAATAAAAAATCTTGACATAGAAAGTGAAACGTACAGGGGGTATCTAGAGGACCATCTTAGATCTGATGATTTTTTTGATGTAGAAAATTACCCCCATACAAATATTACAATTATAGAAGTATTGTCCACTGAAAATTCAAAAAAAGATACATCTTTTTTTCTTTGCGACTTAACAATTAAGGGGGTTACGCATCCCATTAAAATCCCTGTTAAGTTCTCAGTGGGGAACTATAGCGCTCATGCTTCAGGTACTGTTAAAGTTGACAGGTCACTCTATGATATAAGATACAAATCGATGAGCTTCTTTCCTGATATAGGAGACAAATTGATTTATGATGATTTTATTATATCTTTTAACATTGTTGCAAAAAGAGTATGGTAAAACTTTTATTAATAAAAATATGTATTTCTATATTTTTATTATCCTCATGCAGCACTATAGTTCACAACTTTCTACATAAAGAGTCATCTCCAACCCATGAATATGAAAGAGAGTACCACCAAAATGGAATTTTGCAGTATGAAACGATGTATAAGAATGGTGTCATTGATGGACATGTAAAAAGCTGGGACTCAAAAGGAAATATTGTATCAATAGTTGAATATGTAAATGGCACTCTTCATGGACACTGGGAAACTTATTATATGAGTGGTAGGATGAAGCACTCTATATCCTATCAATACGGCAAAAAAAATGGCGTTGAAGTATGGTATTATGATAATGGAAAAAAAAAGTCAGAGGCAACTTATGTTGATGATAATATTCAATCAGATATAGTAAGGTGGGATGAAGAGGGAAGAAAGATAATTGAATAGAGCAGCTTACTTTTTTTTAAGTGTTTTACTTATTCTAGGAATTTTGTTTATGGTAAAGATAAAAAGTTTAAATGGAAACACAGATATAGAAATGCAGCAATACTTTTATAATGATAATGGAAGAATAATTATTCCAGATAAGAATATAATTTCAGGATTGCCTTCAGATGGAGGGAAGATGTGGAATAGATTGATTTTTGAGAGCAGCCCCTACCTTTTACAGCATGCAGCTAACCCTGTTGATTGGTATCCGTGGAGTGAAGAAGCCTTCAAACTTGCAAAAGAACTTGATAAGCCTATATTCCTTTCGATTGGGTATACAACTTGCCATTGGTGCCATGTAATGGAACATGAGTCCTTTGAAGACACTTCAGTTGCGGATCTTATGAATGAATCGTTTATTAATATAAAGGTTGATAGAGAGGAGAGACCCGATATAGATAATATATATATGTCGGTCACACAAATGCTTACCGGCAGAGGCGGGTGGCCTATGACTGTGATTATGACACCAGATAAAATCCCATTTTTTGCAGGGACTTATTTTCCGAAGGATACAAGATACAGCAGAATAGGTATGACAGATTTGGTTCCTAAAATTTCGGCTATGTGGTATGATTTTAGTGCAAAGGATAGTTTGCTTCAGCATGCAGAAGAGTTAAAGAAAAGATTAATCAATATAAATAGACCTCAACAAAAAAAGGGGGGAGATTTATCTGATAATATTTTTGTAAATATATATAATCGATTCAATGAAACATATGATAGCAGATACGGCGGGTTTGGCTCTTCTCCAAAGTTCCCAAAGCCTCACGATTATATGTTTCTTTCAAACTACTATTATAGATCAAACGAGGATAATGCTATAAAAATGATAGAAGAATCGCTCACCAATATGAGAAATGGTGGAATCTTTGATCAAATTGGATTTGGTTTTCATAGATACTCAACAGATTCTAAGTGGCTTGTTCCTCATTTTGAAAAGATGCTGTATGATCAGGCACTCCTTGTACACGCATATATAGATGCATATATATCAACAAAGGATGAAATGTATGCGCAGGTCGCTGATGAAATTATAGAGTATGTTCTAAGGGATATGACATCTCCTGAAGGTGGTTTCTACTCTGCTGAAGATGCTGACAGTGAGGGAGAAGAGGGCACATTCTATCTTTGGAGAAGTAAAGAAGTGATAAAGATTCTTGGTGAAGAAGATGGTAGTTTTATGAATGATGTTCTAAATATTAAAGAAGAGGGGAATTGGAAAGATGGGTATACGCATGCTACTAACATTCCCCACATAAATAAGACATGGGGGCAAATCTCAGCAAAGCATGGACTTTCTATTGAAGATTGCAAAGTCAAGTTTAGTGTAAATAGAGAGAAGCTATTTAATCATAGAGAAAATAGAGTACATCCACAAAAAGATGATAAAATATTAACCGATTGGAATGGCCTCATGATATCAGCTATCGCAAGGGCCTCATATGTATTTAATAATGATTTGTATAGAGAAACCGCAATAAAAGCCATGGAGTTTATAACTAATAATCTTGTTGATAGTGAAGGTAGACTTCAGAAGAGAATAAGAATTGGAAGTGGAGCTGCAGGACTAACAGCAACAATAGAAGACTATTCCTTTACTATTTGGGGGCTAATTGAGCTTTATCAGGCAACATATAATCCAAAATACTTAGAAATTGCATCAAATTATTCAGAGTACACTATCAAACATTTTCTTGACTCTAAAGATGGTAGTTTTTTCTTTACCCCTGATTATGGTGAAGAGCTAATAGTTAGGTCCAAAGATGTGTATGATGGAGCCATCCCCTCTGGGAACTCGGTCTCTGCATATAATTTTATTAGACTCTCTCGCATACTATCTAGAACAGACTACGAAGATATAGCAACAAAGCTACTCCACCGTTACTCAAACAGACTAAATAAAAGTGGATTCAATTATACTATGATGATGAAGGCCGTTGATTTTCTAAAGGGTCCTAGTTATGAGGTTATTATTGTTGGTGATAGAAAATCGAGCAAGATGGAAAATATTTTACAAGAAATAAATCAATCAAAGCAATATAATAAAGTGACAGTTCTAGTTGAAGCTAAAAATAGAAAAAAATTAGAAAAATTATTACCCTACATAACTTATTATCAAACAGATGATTCTGATAGTCCAGTTGTTTATGTATGTCAGAATTATACATGTAAATTACCCACATCAGATATAAATAAAATAAAAGAACTACTTAAATAATTATTATTAACTAGATTTTATTTAAATGTATAATATTTTTTTATGGGTGTGCGCACTTCCCATTGGCACTGCAAGTCTTTAGGGAAGATAACATAGTCTCCCTCTTGTATCTCTACTGT
>CAYNPP010000097.1:0-6244 GCA_964399095.1 uncultured bacterium
ATTAAATCCATCATAATGTAGAATGCTAGAGTAGTATAAAGAATTTTCATTTATAATCCCCGCAGCAACAATATCACCATTATCAAGCAACGTTATTGCATTGTAAGCATCTATCGCAGATGATTCAGATAGAACAACAAACCCTGCACAGAGATTATCTAAATATATACAGTCTGTATAATACAAACTAACCCCTCTATTTTTATTTGATGCTACAATGATTGGGTTATCTAAACTAGAATCAATGTACAGCTTCATTAGAGTATAGTTAGCACTTTCAGTCTCTAGGGTAGAATTCAGCTCAAGCACTTCAATATCGCTCTCCCCGTTATATTCAACAACATAGTTGATTATCTTATTTTTTAGATGCATTGACATAAACTGATTCGCTGCATATACAGAAACAAAATCAGAAGAATTTATATTTATTTCTTTTATTAAATTTTGGGAACCATCTAAAATTGAAACTGAATTTTCATCAACATAGTTTATTGAATACAGAGTATTAGAGTCCGTAAATATATCGAGCACATCAGTAGTATTCTCAGTTAAAGACCATGAGTCAGGAAGCTTTAAATTATAATTTAAATCTCCTTTAAATATTCCGCTATCAGTACATATATAAATATAATTATTTAGATGCTCTAGATCAGATATAAAGCTACTTTGATTATTTATTGATGTAATATAGTAGTAATCTAGATACTCAGGTATTCTATCTTCATCATACCTAAAAGATAACAATCCAAGATCATTTTCTAAATTATAGATACAGGCAATATAACTCTGATCCTCGCGATCATAGTTGATGCAGTCTCCTATATGATCTACATCTAAATATGAAAATTCTTTAACAAGATTATAGTCACTATCTAAAATAAATATATCTGAATATTGGTTTACAATCCAGATATTATCAAAAATATCTACTTCTATTTTCTTTACTTTATTAATGTTAAATGCTTCTTTTAAGTCAAGGCTCATGGTCTCTTGATATGCATTTATATTTTGTTCTAAATTTTCTTTACTAATACTGTAGACAATTAATAGGCTGCTGTATGCTACTAATAGCTCCTCGCTATTTGTCTTATAGTGAAAATCAATAGGGTTAAACTCAGACCTTATGTATGACCATTCATCATCTGCATGCAATGGATGAAATAGATAGAGTATTAATAATATTAGATATTTAATTTTATCTAAGAAGATTCTTTTATTTCCTTGAAAGTATCAATCATCTTAAAGGCACCCGACATCACCTCATATCCCTTATCTTTTGTTTGCGCTCTATCCATAGCCTGTTTTACATTTTCGGTCGTTAGGACACCAAACATTACCGGGACACCCAAATTTAAAGTCAGATTCTGAATTGAACGTGCGCACTCCGCGGAAATAAAATCAAAGTGCTTTGTCTCTCCTTGTATAACCGAGCCCAGGGTGACGATGGCGTCCGGATTCAATTCTTCTGCTGCAACTTTAACAGTGGATGCAATTTCAAACGCACCTGGAACTGTATAAATTTTAAGCAGTCCTCCTTTATTGTCTATGAAAGATCTTTTTGCTCCATCCAGCAATGCATCTGATATCAATTTATTGAATTCACTTACCACAATTACAATATTGTACTGTTTATTTTTCATCAGAGTCAGAGGATAGAAAATGGCCGAGTTTATCTCTTTTTGTTTTTAAATATTGCTTGTTATTACAATTTGACTTTATCTCTATGGATTCTCTCTTAGTTATAATCAAGTCATAGCCCTCTTCAAGGCCAATTATCTTTCTAGGATTATTTGTAAGTAGACGCATTTTTCTTACATTGCAATCCTTTAATATTTGAGCACCAATCCCATATTCCCTTAGATCTGGTGGATATCCAAGCTCTTGATTTGCTTCAACTGTGTCCATCCCTTGGTCTTGAAGCTCGTAAGCTTTGAGCTTGTTTTTTAACCCAATTCCTCGCCCTTCTTGTCTTAAATATACTAGCACTCCCTTCCCAAAAGATTCTATTCTATTTAATGATTCCTCGAGCTGAGATCCACAGTCACACCTCAACGAGCCAAATATATCACCAGTAAGACACTGAGAGTGGACACGGACAAGCACCTCATCATCATCATCAAAATCACCCTTTAAAAGAGCAACATGATGATCATTATGAATATTATCTTCAAATAATCTTAATTTAAAATCACCGTAATTATTAGGAAAAGGGATATCAAGAATTCTTTTTATAAGTTTATCTTTTTTCCTTCTGTACTCTATCAATTCTGCGATGGAAATTATTCTAAGTTCATGTTCAGAAGCTATATCCTTTAATCTGTCAAGCCTTGCCATTGATCCATCCTCATCAACAATCTCAACCAAAAGTGCGCAGGGATTAAATCCAGCTAATTTTGCTAGATCTACGCTTGCCTCGGTGTGGCCCGCCCGCCTTAAGACCCCCCCGCTTTTAGCAACAAGTGGAAACATGTGTCCAGGTCTAGCTAAATCAGAGGGAATCGAATCTGGGTTATTTAGTACTTTGAGAGTCTCCCATCGATCTTTTGCAGAAATTCCTGTAGAAACATTTTTAAAAGCATCTACACTAACAGTAAAATTAGTTTCATGAAGAGAGGTATTTGAAGATACCATCGGAGCAAGATTCAATCTATTGCTGGTGGCACTCTCTATTCCCACACAAATTAAACCACGTCCATATTTCATCATAAAATTTATATGTTCTGGGGTAGATGTGTCTGCAGGAATAATAAAATCACCTTCATTCTCTCTGTCTTCATCATCAACAACTATTACCATTTTACCATTTTTGATGTCTTTGATTGCAAGATCTATATTTTTTATTTTTTCTACTGTATTCATCACTGACTTAATCCTGAAAAACTTTCTATATATTTTCCTACCATATCCATCTCAATATTTACTGAAGTTCCAATTTTATAACTAGATAAAATTGTATTTTCAAGTGTGTGGGGTATTAGAGCAACTTTTATTCCACTATTTGTTATTTTTGCAATGGTTAGAGAAACACCATCCACTCCAATTGATCCCTTATGGATACAGTACCTTTTTTTATTTTTTTCTAGTTTAATTTCTACTTCCATCCAATCTGAAGTTTTTTCTATAGATACAACTTCTCCCGTGCAATCCACGTGTCCCTGCACAAAATGTCCTCCAACCCTGCTGCCATATTTCATGGCACGCTCTAGGTTTACCTCGCAATTATTTTTTATCAAACCTAAATTTGTTACATCTAGTGTCTCTTTTATTACATCTACCCTAAATGTGCCCTCTATCATTTCTGCTACTGTTAAGCAGACACCATTTACACAGATGCTATCACCTATTTTTGTATCATGCAAAATATTAACACAGTTTATCGAAAATTCTCTACTATCTAATAAATCATTAACTCTAGAAATTTTACCTACTTCCTCAACTATTCCACTAAACATTCTACCTCATTTTTTTGAAATCTTACAAGCTTATTATCGCCAAAAAAAAGCGTTTCTTTCTCATCCCATTTATCATCAATTCTAATAGGGTTTCTCATGTTTTCATCAAAATTAATTTCATCTGGGGACGTGTACTGGTAAATTTCATCAATCAATCCATCGTCATAGAATGATTTCATAATCTTAGGTCCACCCTCAATAAGTAAAGTAGTTACTCCGACATTAGCAAGTTCATGAAGAATATTCATTGGGTTTAGGAGTTTATTTTTTTCTTCAACTCCAATATATTCACATTGCGATGTTTGATTATTAGAGAATTTTTCTGATGAGCATAATACAATTGTTTTTGCCTCTTTATCATTAAATAATTTTAGATCTTGTGGGAGAGTCCTCTGGGTATCTGCAATCACTCGGATAGGGTTAGTTCCTTTTAATAGCCTTACTGTAAGCTGAGGATTATCAATGCTAGCCGTATTTTTTCCTATCAATATCGCATCAACTCTTGATCTTAGTTCATGTGAATGCTCTCCAACTAGATCATTTGTAATCCAATGCTGCGTTGAATTGTTGATTCCCATCCCACCATTTGATGATTGTGCAATCTTTGCTATAACCCATGGTTTTCCAGTCTTTACCCAATTATAAAAACCAATATTAAGTTCTTTTGCCTCTTTATCAAGGATTCCCAAATCAGTTTTTATGTTATGTCTTTTCAGCTCTTCTATGCCTCTTCCAGAAACATCAGGATTTGGATCTATATTAGCTACAAATACTTCTTTCACACTATTTTCAATAAGAAATTTGGTGCACGGGGGTGTCTTTGCTTCAATATTGCAAGGCTCTAGATTTACATACACACTGCAACCAACTGGATCAACTATAGCATTTCTAAATGCCATTACCTCAGCATGGGGACCTCCAAATTTCTCATGGTATCCTTCTCCAATTATAGTGCCATCCTTTACAAGCACGCATCCAACCATCGGATTAGGTGCAACTCTCCCTCTACCCATTTCTGCAAGGATAAGAGCCCTTTCCATATATGAAATATGATCAATCATTTTTTACTTTACCCTTTGTGTGTATCCTAGAAAATTCATATCCTACTATACCTACCGCCACGGAAACATTTAAACTTTGCTTTATTCCTCTCATCGGCAACTCTACATGCGTATCAACTATCTTTGATAGTTCTTCGCTTACTCCACTCACCTCATTTCCAACAATAAAACAAAGCGGAAAATCATTTGTATCACAATCATAAATAGATTTTGATTTAGCCGTCTGCTCAATTAGCACTAAATTCACACCAGATTCCTTTATTTTTTTAGCAATCACTATTGGATTTTCATGGTACTCCCATGGGACAGCATCCTCTGCCCCAAGGGCTGTCTTATGCAAATCCTCTCTTGGTGGAAAGCAAGTGTATCCAGTTAAATAAATTTTATTAGCACCAAATCCATCTGCTGTTCTAAATATAGCTCCAACATTATGAACAGAGCGAACATTTTCAACTAATATTGAAATTGGGAGCCTAGGAATAAATGAAACCTCATCTAGAGTTGGACGATTCGCTTTTAGCTCATCATTTGGACTTTTTATTTTCATTACTTGGGGATAGAAAAAAGATTCATGTCATCTATAGATGAAAGATCAAAATCAGATAAAGAGATATCTACTCTACTTTTCTTCTTGTGGTCATGTATGCAAATATCTTTATAAAATTTTGTGTTATCTATAATTACAAGATTCCTGTATGTCACTTCTTTGAATAGCTTCTGCTTTTTATTGTAGTATTCTTTTTTATGAACAATAAAATCAATGGCGTCTATCCAAACAATAATAGTTTCATCGTCGCTCATAATTTGAATTTTTTTACATATAATCTCTTGTTTGTCAATGTCTAGTATTTCATCATCGATATATGTGATTTCATTCTCAAGTATATTAGAGTCTAGACCCACTTCGCTAAAATCCATTTTATCAGAAGATTTTTTTCCACTGACATCTTTTATTTTTCCTGATTTTGGCAGCATTACCCATTTTTTAGTTTCACCCTTTCTGAAGTGAAAGGCCCATGCCTCCAAGCCTTTTTCCTCTTTAACATTCTCATCAATTTTAACCATTTTGTAGTTATCGCTATCAAGCTCCCAGTGGACACACATCTTAAACTGCTTGGCCTCCTCATTTTCTTTGTTGTCTGTGGTGATAATATCAACGGTCATCTTATGGTCTATTCCATCAAGTCTTGTTATTGAATTATTAATGAATTCAGAGTAGCTGACATCAGAGCAAAATACAGTGCACAGCTGAATCATTATTAATATTAAAAAAGATTGTTTATTTTTTTGCATCGGTAAATTTAAACTTTCATATAATTAAATGTAATTGAATAAATAAAACTTTGTTCCAATAAATTATTACAAATGAATATAAATAAAAAAGTCTTGATTTTAGCAAACGGGAAATTTCCTGGAAAAAAATCTTCTATTGAGTTGATAACTGCATCTGACTTTTTAATTTGCTGCGATGGCGCGGCGTCAAAGATTCTTGACCTTGACATTGAGCTAGATATTATTATTGGAGATATGGACTCAATCGATGACGCTACTCTGGATAAATTGTCTGATAGAATCAAAGAAATAAATGACCAAAGCTCAAATGACCTAAGCAAAGCACTAAGGTGGCTGATTAACAAGAACATCGATGTTGTGACAGTTCTTGGCGCAGATGGACTTCGTGATGACCACAGTCTCTCTAATATTCTACTGTTTCTTGAAAATAGTTATCCC
>CAYNPP010000098.1:0-401 GCA_964399095.1 uncultured bacterium
CTATTAGATATGAAATTCTTTCTCTTGCAGTCATCTTTCCCTTAGAATGTTGTTTGTCTATAGCTAGGTCACCCCCACCTTTTTTGATTGTGGAAATTTGTTCCTTATAGAACTCTAATAATTTCAAATATTCAGTGGAGTTATTTTTAAAATCAACATTGACCCAAGATTTCACCTCTGATCCTATTCTGTCATCATTCATCAGATATCCATGAGCCAATTTTATCATATTTATATTTTCTATTTTTTATTAAATCAGATACAGAATACTCAGATAATATCGATAAGTTTCTAATAATTGATTCTTTGATATTGTTAGAGGAGATGTTATAGTCTCTGTGTGCACCTCCAAGAGGTTCCTTGATAATTTCGTCAGCTATCCCCATTTCATGAAGATCAAT
>CAYNPP010000098.1:411-6187 GCA_964399095.1 uncultured bacterium
CATAGGCTTCAAATGAGTGCTAATAACATCTTTTAATTCTTTAAATGCATAATCATAATTTAAATGAATTCCTCCTGTTGGCTCTGATATAACATAATCTGCAATATCAAATACCTTTAAATCTTCTGCTGTCACTTTCATTGAATCGGCAGCTTTATCTGATAAAGTCGCGTCTCTGTAAAGTATAGAGGCGCAGCCTTCAGGAGATATAACAGAGTACCATGTATTCTCCATGCATAATATTTTATCCGTAAGTCCAATCGCCAGGGCTCCTCCTGATGCACCCTCCCCTATTACAATCGAAATAATTGGTACTCTAAGCTTTGACATTTCAAATAAATTTGCTGCTATTGCTTCTGCCTGACCCCTTTCTTCAGCACCCACGCCAGGGTATGCCCCTGGAGTATCAATTAAGGTTACTATTGGAATTGAAAATTTTTCAGCCAACTTCATTATTCGGAGAGCTTTTCTGTAACCTTCTGGACGGGGCATTCCAAAGTTTCTGTATACTTTATCCTTTGTACCTCTCCCCTTTTCATGGCCGATTAATGCGACTTTAACTCCATCTATGATACCAATTCCTGATAAAATAGCTGCGTCATCAGAAAAATTTCTATCTCCATGCATCTCAAACCAATATGATGTTATATTATTTATGTAATCACTAGAATGTGGTCTATTAGGATGTCTTGCTAGCTGCACTTTTTGCCATCTAGTTAGGCTAGAATAAATTTTTACACTTTCATCTGTAAGCTTCTTTTTAAGATCATTAATTTTAAGTGTTACATCTACTCCTGTTTTCATAGATGTAGTCTTTAGATCATCAATTTTTAATTGAATTTCTTTTAATGGCTCTTCAAAATCATATATATATAATTTCTTCAATTTAAACACCCATAGTTTTAATAATTATCTCAACATCCAGTAATATTGAATAATTTTCTATATAATAATAGTCATACTTCGTTTTATTTATTAAAGAAAATTTATTTGAATTCAATCTATATAAACCAGTAATACCAGGCTTTACATGTAAGCTGTTATCGTAAATTGATGATTCAGATATTTCAGAACCAACTACACTAAGCTTACCTATTAGTATAAACCATAAGTAAGGTAATTTTTGTATTAGTTTGTAAGATGAAGAATAATAAAAGACATTAATTTGCTGATCTTTTGAAATATTAATAATTACATCTTCTTTTTTGAAAAAATAATAAAATAGATGTAGTGGCATAGTAACAATGATAGCAATCAATGAAAACATAATATCAAATATACGTTTCATGACTATATGCTTTTTTTCATAGTACGGAAGCTCCATTTTTATTAGAGAAATATTATCAATATATTCAATTTCACCCTTACTCAATAAAATATTTTCTTTCTCTGGCTGTATCTTAAGTATGACTTTTTTACTAGTAACTTCAGATAATAAATCAAAGATATTGTATTTATTTAAATCTTTTTCATGTATAATAATTTCATCTAATCCATTTCTATATATATTTTCATTAAACTGATCAAAATTCCCTAAGAAAGGGATGTTTAAATTCTTATTTGAGTAATCAAAGTACCCTACAATATTTTTATAAATATTTTTTGAATTAACAATTTTCTTGAGAATATTTTCTGCATCCTCATTATATCCAACAAATGCTACTCTTTTAAAAAATATATTTTCAGAGGTATTTAAATCCATAATCCTATATTTATTAAAAAAAACATATGCATACCTCCAAAACAATGATATAACAGAATGACTAAAGAAGAGTAGAACTATTATTGCTCGTGAAAAGGCTATTGTACTTATGAAATAAACCATAGAGCTTGTAAGCAATAACGAAATAATACTAGTAACAAATATGCTTCTATTTAGTGGCAAATCACTTTTGTATGCTTGTGTAAAATATGCTATATAATTCCATGAGAGGATATAGCACCCTAGTAAAGGGATGTGTTTAACTAATAGCTGAGTGCTTGGCTCTGTATTATGGTATGTGTAATACCAAAGTGGTAAAACAAGTAAATAGGAAATTATGATAGAGAGATTATCAAAAGCTCTCTGGAGGTATGATTTCGCATTTAACTTGATTGAATTAGTTGTATCCTTCAATTTGTAGCTAAAAAAAACAATTGGTCTTAATAAATAATTAGATAAGAGACCTTTAGAATTTTTTTTGTAAAAGGTTAAAAGTGATCTAAAAAAAACATCCTTTACATTGAAGGGCGCTGTTTTCATACTCTCACCTCTATAGTGAATAGTTACTGCATCAGCATTATATACAACCTTATATCCTATTTTTTTTGCTCTGATACAAAAATCAGTTTCTTCAAAAAAAAGAAAATAATCTTCATCAAATCCATCCAATTTATTGAATAGAACTTTTTTAAATACCATGCATGCTCCGCTAACAGAGTCCACTTCATGAGAAATTGAACTAGGAATAAAGGTATAGTTGTATCTACCAAAAATTTTGCTTTTAGGAAAAAGATAGCTTAATCCCGTAACCTGAAATACAGATGTAAGCAAATCAGGATATTTTCTTCGACTCGATAATTGAAATTCTCCCTCAGGATTTATTATCTTTGAACCGACAATCCCAATTTTATCATCTCCTTCTAAACAATTTAGAAGAGCATCAATGGTATCTGGCTTAAGTATTGTATCTGGATTTATTAAAAGTATGTTCTCCCCAGAAGAAATAGAAACCCCCTGGTTAACACCCATAGAAAAACCATTATTCGTTTCATTTTTAATGAGGGTTACATCATTATACAATTTTGATATTTCTGAGCAACTATTATCATGTGAATTATTGTCAACAACTATGATTTCATAGGAATATGTAGTATTTGAATTTAGAATTGAATTGATTGTTCTTTTTATAAAGTGGCTTGTATTATAATTAACTATGATGATACTGAGCTTCATAGAATTCCTAGAATCTTCTTTATCCTCAAGTAAGGAACCATATAAATTGCCTCAAATATAACTTTTTTACTCATTTTAGATGTCCCAAGAGCACGATCATTGAATATGATTGGTATTTCCTTTATACTGTATCCTTTTGAATGAACCTTCATATTCATTTCAACTTGAAATGAATAGCCTTCAGATTTAATATTATCAAAGTTTATGTTTTTAAGAACCTCAGTATTGAAACATTTAAATCCGCCTGTAAAATCTTTAATTTTTACATTTAGAATTAGTCTGCAATATATATTAGCGGTATAGCTCAACAGCAATCTTGTCATAGGCCAATTAACCACATTAACTCCATTTATATATCTACTTCCAATGACCAAATCATAATTATCGCTAGTAGATAGCATCTCCCCTATATACTTTGGATTATGAGAAAAATCTGCATCAATTTGAATAATCTTATCATAATTTTTTGTAAGTGCCCATCTATATCCTTCACAATAGGCAGAACCTAAGCCCATTTTCCCTGGACGAGATATCATGAATAGTTTGTTTTTGAACTCTTTATGTTTAGAAACAAAGTCACCTGTTCCATCTGGAGATGAATCATCTACAACAAGAATGTTAATATCTCCTTCAAGATTAAAAATTGAATCTAAGAATGTTGGAATATTTGCTAGTTCATTATATGTAGGTGTAATAACAAGAATCTTTTTCATAATATTCTATGATAATCCTTTAATACTAAATATTTCATCTTTTATATGCATATTCAATTTCTCTAGTATAAAATCAAGTGATGGCTGTTCAATATTAATTAATTTTTTAATTTTATTTGTTGATAAAGCAGTATATAGAGGTCGAGGTGCTTGTTGATTTAACTCTTCTGTTGAAATAGGAATAACCATGTTTGGATCTAAGCCAGATGAATTTGCAATTTTTATTGCAAATTCATAGCGGGACAAAATATCATTACCTGCAAAATGCAGCACTCCATCTAAGTTACTTATAATTGATTTAAATATAGCTTCGGAAAATGACCATGTCCATGTGGGGTTGCTGACTTGATCAGTGACAACATGAATCTCTTTATTATTCTCTAAAGTCCCTCTCACCCATGAATAAAAGTTATTATTTGAACTATTATTAAATAAAACAGAAGTCCTTAGAATCAAAGACTCTCTTTTAGATCCTCTTAAGATGTTTTCAGATTCTAACTTTGTTTTTCCATAGTAAGAGATAGGGTTAGGAATATCATCCTCAGTATACAATTGTTTTTTTCCATCAAAAATGTAGTCAGTCGAAATATGAATTATTTTGCATTTGTTTGAAGTTGCAGATAATAAGTTTTTCATTCCTGCGACATTAACATCATACGCAATTGATTTATTATTTTCACATAAATCGACATCTGTTAAAGCCGCACAATTGATTATATAATTGGGATTAGCCTTTAGTATAAAGGATTGCAAAGACTCTCTATCTGTAATATCAATTCTTTTAGACATATGCATATATTCATCGTTTATAATATGAGGAGAATTATTATAAGTAATAAAAACATTAAAATATTTAATAAGAAACGAACTAAGGCTTGCACCCAACAACCCTGCTGCACCCAATATTAATATATTTTTTTTAGAGCTTCGCACCATTGGATTTAAATTCAATTAATTTATTTCTCATATTTTGATTATTTAAGGCAAATATTTCAGCGCATAGTATGGCTGCATTTATTGCTCCTGATTTTCCTACAGTCATGGTTGCAACTGGAACACCTTTTGGCATTTGAAGTGTTGCAAGCAAAGAATCAAGACCAGTTAAAACTCCCCCATCAAGAGGAACACCTATCACAGGTAAAATTGAATTTGCTTTTAGTGCTCCAGCTAAATGGGCGGCCATTCCTGCGGCACCCACTAAAATTCTATATCCATTTTCCTCGGCAGAAGAACAAAAGTTATGTACTTCAACTGGATTTCTGTGTGCAGACAGAACTAATATCTCATATGGAATAGAAAAATAATCATAATAAATATTTGCTGATTCCATAACTTTTCTATCAGTTTCACTTCCAATTAATATTGCTACTTTATTTTCCATTGTTATATTCCTTTATTGATTCGATTATATATTCAAGTTCTTTAATATGAAAAACTTTGCTTCCACCTGGGAAATTTACAAAACCTGAAGCAACTAATACCTTATTAGTTTCATTTTTTTCTATTATATATGTAACAAAGGGGCCACCTGTTAAATTTTCATAATCTAATTGAGTGCCATATATACCTGATATTTTCTTTGAATCCTGAGAAATATTATCTATTACATCAAACTCTCTATTAAATGCCATTATATCTATATTAAGTTGTTTATTAAAGTTTAAATCAATAGTCACCCACGCTGTATTTGGATCAATATAATTAACCATATCATCCTCATACATATATATCCACCTATAGGGGTAGGCTCTACCAATCCATAAATATTTACTATTATCATCATCCTTGATGAGCTGATAATCTTCCTGGACAGCCATAGTGAATCCAAATAAATCTTCTACCTTTGCAGATAGATTAATATTAGTATTTGATTTATCCATTTTATTTTTAAAGAATAGTCTCTCAAGTTCATGTATCTTACCTAAGATCCATTCTCTTTGATTCATAATTTCATTTATAAACAAATTTTTATTTTTCGCATTAACCATAAATAATAACTGATCCTTTACAAAATAATCATTAATCAAGAAGGTATTGTTAGTGATGTCAATATTTCTGCTTAAATGTTCATAGATTACTTAAGTTGTAGTGTCAAATGGCTCATCTATCGACAATACCATTATTACAG
>CAYNPP010000099.1:0-6113 GCA_964399095.1 uncultured bacterium
TACGAGGGCTACGCTAGCGGGCTAAGTGGTAGCTCGTATACTATTCTGCGGCGAATGGAAGAATTTCATATGGTCGGAGTCGATTGCTTCCATCTGACAATACATGACGAAATGTTTAATGCGGAGGTCCTTCCGTTCGTCAAGCAGTTAGCCACTTAGGGGTAGAACACGGGCTATCCAAACGAAACGTTATCTGGGTCCTGTCGCACACCAATGGCCTCGTCTTTCCGTATAAAAACAATTCGCAAGTTCCGGTAACTCCTGCCTATTAGGTATGAACGCTTCAATTAGAAGTGTACCAGTGGCGTCTTCCCGACGGGGAAAACATTAAATCCCATGCTAAACAGTACTTGGTGATCCAAGATATTCCTTCCATCGAAGAGGAATGCAGGTTCGCTCATGCTTTGGAGAATCCGTTTATAATCTAGTTCACGGTAAATTCCCCACTCAGTAAGGATAGCTATGGCGTGCGCCCCGACCGCTGCCTTATAAGGATCCGCTTCGAAAAGAAAGTTTCCTTCTATACCCTCCAGTTCAAGTTGAGCATTAGTCAACGCCTTAGGGTCGGTAATTACTACCTCCGCCTGTTCCTCGGCCAGACCTCGAGCGACCTGAATGGCGGGGGAATCTCGTGTGTCTCCCGTATTCGCCTTAAAGGCGAACCCTAAAAGGGCTATACGCTTTCCGGACACGGTATTAAACATGTTCTTCAGGATGTTCCGAACAAATCGGCGCTCCTGCCATTCGTTAATACTCACGACTGATTCCCAGTATTGTGCAACCTCCGTCAGACCATAACTCTCCGCTATATATACCAAATTTAGAATGTCCTTCCTGAAACAAGATCCGCCAAAACCGACACTAGATTTCAAGAACTTTGCACCGATACGAGAGTCTTTTCCAATGGCGTAAGCGACATCATCGACGTCAGCTTCCGTCTTCTCGCATAAGGCGGAGATCGTATTAATGGAAGAAATACGCTGGGCGAGGAAAGCATTCGCCGCCAGCTTCGACAACTCTGAACTCCACACATTGGATTCAATGATAATTCCTGGTTTAACCCAATTGGCGTATATTTCCACGATGGCTTTTCGGGCGCTCAGCCCTTCAGGAGTCTCTTTAGAACCAACAAGAATACGATCGGGGTTTTGGAGGTCTGAAATCGCGCTTCCCTCAGCCAAAAATTCGGGGTTTGATAATACATCGAACCGAATATTGCGCTTGTTGGCGTTCAGAATCCTTTCCATTGCCTCGGCGGTTCGGACTGGGAGCGTCGACTTCTCAACCACGATCTTGTCCCTGTCCGAGTGTTCCAGTATTTGCCGAGCTGTTTTTTCCCAGTACTGCAAATCTGCAGCGCGTCCGGCCCCCTGACCAAAATTCTTCGTTGGGGTATTAACCGAAACAAATATGATGTCGGCGTCCCGAATCCCTTTATCTACATCCGTGGAAAAAAATAAATTCCGGCCGCGAGACTCCTTTACCACCGCATCTAAACCTGGCTCGTAGATGGGCAACTGTTCCCCGCACCAAGCCGCGATTCGTTCCTTGTTAATGTCAACTACAGTTACTTTGTACTGCGGGCACCGCGCGGCGATCATTGCCATTGTGGGTCCACCAACGTAGCCGGCCCCGATGCACAAGATGTCCCTTACGAATGACACTAAGCCTCCTTATACCTTAGGACGAAGAGTGACTACCCTCTCCCGGCGTTATCCTAGACTGCGAATTAATAAAAACAACTCTACCGGTCAAGAACAGCAAACTCGTAACGCCGAGCATAAACTTGTCTGAAAGTCCGTCGACTCACCCTACAAATCTTTGATCCTTACTGGGAGTCCGACCTCCGCAACTCCGCAACTATCTCTCTGTGGCGCGCGCGGGTCAATTGATAACGTGAAAGGAAGAGAAGTGCTAGCAGGAAGAAAACCATCAGCCCCGGACCAACCGCTAGGCCCAAAGTAAATATTTTCTCCTCGGCAACACTACCAGGCAGCGCCATTCTCGGGAACTGGATGACGTCGAGCGTTACGCCTGCGAAAAACCCCCCTAGTCCCGACGCGGCCTTGGCGCTAAAGGTAATCGCGGAAAAAAATATACCCTCCTGGCGTTTACCAGTAGAGACCTCATTCTCGTCAACGGTATCTGCAATCATAGAGGGAATGAGAATATCGATCGCAACTACCGCTGTAACCAGTACAATCACATGCGCAGCTATTAATGGAAACACATATACGGATTCATTGGGGGGCAAAAGGCCTAGGAGCCTGAGAAAAACCAAAACAGGACCGAAGAAAATCGCAAAGGCTGCGAGTCCTACTACCGCCCGTCGTTTATCGAACCGTTCGGTAAGAGGTCGCGCTACTGCAAAAGCTATAACAGCTGAGAGAAAAAGACCAAACGTGAGTGTTCCTATTTCGTTTGACGAGAACCCCCAAAAGTAGGTGTTCATATAAAGCCAAACGGTGTCGTTAAACCCCCGTCCGCCTGCTGCAAAGACGGAACCGACCACCACCATTCGGTAGGAACGGTTTGAGAACGCGCCTCGCAACTCGTTCATCAACCGTGCGAAAGAAAACCTATGACCACCTGAAACGGTTCTCAAAGCAGGAATAAGATGATGCGTTCCAAAGGCGCAGGCCAAAATGGCTGTCAGGATCATCGCTGCACAGGTCAGTGCGAATGCTTCGTATGCGGCCGGATTCAAACGACCGTCGGGGTATTGCCCGCTAGGGGAAAAAAAATAAAAATAACCGAGTACCGACGCTGTAAGACCCCCTAGCCAGCCAAACAACAGTCGATAACTCACGAGCGACGTTCTTTCGTCGTAATCAGTCGAAAGCTCGGGGAGCATAGAACTACTAGGTACGGCGTAAAAAGTCATGGAAACACGAACACCAATGGCAAACGTACATAACCACGCGGCGAGCGACAGCGGGCCCAACTCGGGCGGATTGAACAATAGGAAGAAACAGATGGCCATCGGAAGAGCAGACGCGTACATGAATGGGTGTCTTCGTCCCCAGCGGGAATGGTAATTATCCGATATCGAACCAACTACGGGATCTGTAATGGCATCGACGCAAAGCGCGAAGAAAATAGCGGTACCGCTCAATGTACCCGACAGACCCAGAACCTGGTTGTAATAGAACAACAAAAACACGTTAAAGACGGTATTTTTCGTACCTTCTGAAACGGATCCCACGCCGTACCAGATTTTCGTAGAAAATCGCGGTTTATCGTGTAGTGACGGAGTGATCATTTGAATGGGAGAATACAGAGAGCACGCCCGGTCCGAAACGGGGGTCACAAATTATTGCCGCGATCACAGCCCGCCGGATTTTCATGCCGCTACGAAAAATGTAAATTTCTTAATCTGTTCAGTACCGCTGCGATTTCAAATCGGCGGGCCCGGGCCCGATCTCCACAGCCCCGTCGAACCACGCTTACCAACCCGTTTGTCAGGATAGCCTTATCGACAGCGTCGAGAAGAGTAGGAACGCTGACTCTCTCGCCTGCGAACCCCTGGGAACAATTGAACATGACGTCACCAATCATCCGACACTGACCTTCGTCCACCAACTGGTGCAATAGGGAAACATCTATGTCCTCCTTCCCGAACTCGAGCCTTTGCCTCCCAACCGCCCGTACGTTCTCGAGCTTACGACCCCGGCTGGGGTCCAAGCTGGTACACTGTATCATTCGGTGAGGAGGGAGCCGATCGACCTCCATAATATTTTCCAATCTACGAGGCATTTCGCCTACGACCTGTCTGCCGAGTGCTGTCACATCTTTCGGCTGGAACTCCTGCATCTTAATCACTGTGTCAGCTACGTCCAGGTAATCGCCTACCGCACCCACCACGAGAATGGACGAGATACTCTTCCGTTGGAACAGCTCCCGGACTTTATCTACGTAGGGGGTTATGGGCTCATCGTTGTCCGGCACCAGACGCCGCATTCGAGAATCTCTAATCATAAAGTTTGACGCTGACGTGTCCTCATCAAACAACAAAGTCGTCGCTCCCGCCTCCAGAGCTTCCACAATCCCCGCGGCCTGAGAGGTGCTTCCCGACGAATCCGAGGTATGAAGACAACTGGCGTCCCTGTCGCCCGGCAAGTTGTTAATGAAGGGCCGCACATCGACACCACTAATTCCTCTGCCTTCTTCTGCACGGACGTTGACCGCGGTATCTACAGAGACGATCCGATCGCGCCCGTCTCCGGGAATGTGGTCGTACACACCCTGGGCAATTGAAGAAAGTAACGTCGATTTCCCGTGGTAACCGCCACCAACAATTAACGTAACACCCTCTCTTATGCCTAGGCCTCGCACGAAACCACTGTGCGGGGTCTCCAAAATGCATGCCAACCCATCGTCTATTAACAACGGCAAGGCATTCTCCATGGGCCTATCGTCAGCTCCGGTTCGCCGAGCCAGAACACTACCTTCACCAAGAAATGCTACCAAACCGGGTTTTGCCAGTTGGTTCCTCAGATTCACTTGATCCTCGATGCTCCAGACTTGCCTGCGGAGGGCATTTATCTCCAAGGATAGAAACACCCTGTCGATCGCGGTTGGCAGGCGTTGGGTGAGCAATTCAACTGCCGTCTCTCCCAAAATCCTACGGCCGTGCGCAGGGAGCCCAACGCGCAAACGGATACGAACACCATCGGTGGCATCAAGGATTACGGAGGTTCGTTCAAGCACCTGCTGTCCAAGCGACCCCATTTCCAGACGTCCACTATTACCGGACCCCATTTGCCTCCGCTCTGCCGCAAGCTCCCGTACCAATGAACGGTGTAAGTAGTCTGCCGTAGCCCGTATACGCTCTGGCTTCGCCAAAGACCAATCAGGAAGATTGGCTCTATTAGCATCGACCTCCAGACAAGCTCGACTGGGCGCAGCAAAAGGGTCCTTTTGCACGTAATCAAAATGGAGCCTATAAACGCCGACGGAGTACACATCACCGTAAAGACTTTGGTATTTTCCGTAAGACTGCCTATCCATTGACAAGAGCTTGTGACTGAGGGTCGACTTCACGGTTTTCATCTATTTCTATTTCCAGGATAAACTATGGTGGGACACCCCAACGTAATAATTAAAATTTGCAACTTTCAACAAAAAAAGGGAAAGAGCTTACCTCCTTCCCTTTAACATGAACGGGCGCCTAGGAGGCGCCCGTTCAAATCCGTTAATCTCTAACGACGAAAGACATTGTCTCTGTCGCTGTTGTAAGGCCTACCCACCGTGTCGAAGCAATTGTCCCGGGGTGGCCCCTGTCGTTTTGTCATCTTCAAGGATTCTATCCCCGTTTACGTAAACGGCCTTGTACCCCTTGGCCTTTTGCACACGCCTCCACTCCTTACCGGGGAGGTCATGCGCAACTTCCATTGGCAGTACTTCCAAATTATCATAGTCGTAAACCACGAGGTCTGCCGGTGTACCCTCTCGGATAATTCCTCGGTTCTTAAAACCTCCACACGCGGCCGGCTGGGCGCTCAGGTGCCAATGCAGTTCTTCGAGGCTCAGCATGTTGAGTTCACGAGACATACGTATTATGGACTCGGTAGGAAATCGTCCTCCGGTGAAAAACTTGGTATGCGCCCCACCATCCGACGTTCCGAGCATTGTCGAATCGTTCACGATCTCCTTCAAGTAGGCGTCATTCTCACCAACCGACGGTGTATAGAAAGTCGTTGCCATGTCATCGGCCACCGCCAGCTCGAGCATCGCATCTACAGGATGCTTACCTTCTATTTCGGCCGCTTCACGTAGAGTCAAATTCTCGAGGTGTTTCATGTCTTCCCGCTTCACTTCGAGAATCATGATATTGTCAAACGAATTGGTTACCGCCCCGGTTGGGTCATTCTTCAAAGAAGCACGTCGGGTCGGATCGGCCAATTTGGACTTCCGCTCTTCCACTGTCCCCAGCGTAGCCTCTCGCCATGCGGGGTCGTCATCCCATAGGTTCCAGTCATGAAACGTGAACGTGAAACCAGCGTCAGTCGATACTAGCTGACCATAAATACGCAACCCTTTTTCCCGGGCCCTACCGCTCCAATTCATCAATTGACGGTGGCGGTCAGGGTCCATATCGTTGGCCTGAATAG
>CAYNPP010000100.1:0-6056 GCA_964399095.1 uncultured bacterium
GAATCCCCAACTGTTTCTATAGACTCCCGTTCGTAGAACTCCTAAACCAAATGAGTCTCGACTTCGCTCGGCTTAGCTCGGCATATATGTTCTGACGTAGCCTTTGAAGACCTGCTTTAACTCTTCCACGACATCGTCATCGTAGGGACGACCGCCGGATACAGCTAAATCAAGGAGAGTAGCTGAGCATTCCCCCATACATTTGATGACAAGATGAATGCGCGCGTTGGGAAGCTCAATGCCCCATCGCCGCATGCGCTCCATGAGGAATTCGCTGACATCGTCACTGCTGCGTCTGTATTCCTCGCGCAATTCCGGTACGGCCATCAACGCCCGCTGCAGCGACACAAACGCAGCTTCCCGGCGGCTGACGGCAACAAGTTGATCAACAACACCGTCTAGGACTTCCTCCCACGGACAGTGAGGATCTGCCGCGGCGAGATACTCGTTAACGGCCGTGTTCTGCCGTTCGGCCAGACGCTGTGCCAGATACTTGACCAGCGCGTATTTATTCGGGAAGTAGCGATAAAGGGTACTGATATTCGCCTCAGCTCTTCTTGCGACTTCGATAGTAGTGATTCGGTCGATACCGACCTCCTGAACGAGTTCGGCTGTCGCACTGAGAATTCTTTCAAAAGTCGCCTTTGCGCGTTTCTGCTGTGGCTCGCCGCGCAGCCCGAGGTTAATGAGCGTGGCTGGAATCGTGACAGTCATGGTCGCCGCTGTTGCATTGCGTAGCCCCTTATTAGTTCGGTTAAGTAATGATTATCAAGTATTAAAATAATTATTTACTTTTTTTTCAACCTCTGTCATCCTTAGAACTCTTGATACCCGACTGAGCTGAGCGGGAAAACCACGATGCCTGTCAAAAACTTCAAACTCTCGGGGGCTGTCGAGGCCAAGCCGCTGACGCAATGGAAGTCGGTCGGCGTGGAACTGCTCGGGTGTCAAACTCGAATCGTCAAAGGTGCCCGATGGGAGCATCGTGTCATCGAGTGCGGCCAAGGTGAGCCGCTCCTACTAATTCACGGTGTGGGGGGTCACGCCGAGTGCTATGCGCGCAATATGCACAATCTCGGCAAACATTTTCACGTGTACGCTATTGACGCGCTATATCATGGGTACTCGTCTGAGGGGCCGTGGGACAGAGACAAGCGTCACGACTACCAGGTAGACGCAATCCTTGATCTTTTGGACGCCGAACAACACGAGCGTGCTCACATCGAAGGTGAGTCCATGGGCGCCATGCTGGCGTTTGAGTTTGGGCTGCGTTACCCGGAACGCGCTGGCAAGCTAATCTTCAATACCGGCTATGGCTGGCGCGTGCGCCTCCAGCGTTCCTTCCCTGCGCCGGAAGCACATGCCGAATTGGCGGAACTGTCTCTGAAGGCCATCACCGAACCGACTTTCGAAATAACCCGCCGGCGTCTCGAATGGCTCGTGGCGGATCCCGCCAGGATGACCGACGATATCGTGGAGATCCGAAATCGTCTTTACTCGACACCGGAGATCAACCTAAAGATGCGGCGGTGGTTCAAAGTGGGCAGTGACGATACGGATCCCTGGGATCTGAACCCGTTCTGGGAGGAAGAGGACCTGCGCGGCTACCAACCAGAGTCGCTCGTCTTCTGGACAGAGCACAATCCGGGCGAGCCGCCCGAGCTTGGAGAGTACTTCGCAAGCCTCATCCCCGGCTGCCAGTTCTACGTCATGAAAGACGCCGCGCATTGGCCGCAGTGGGAGAAGCCGGAAGAACACGACCAGGTACTCATCGAATTCATCAAGGGTAGCGGATAGTTAGCGATGAGTGCCCTCTCAGGACAGACGGCACTTGTTACCGGTGGCGGCTCCGGGCTGGGTCGAGCCATAGTAAACCGATTCCTGGAGGAAGGCGCGCGGGTTGGTGTGCTCGAGATCTCGTCCGAGAAGGCTGACGCTCTGCGGCGAGATTGTGGTAAAGACGTTATCGTAACCACGGGTGATGCAACAACTCTCGAGGCAAACGTCGCGAGCGTCGAGAACACGTGCGCAACATTCGGTGCACTAGATTGCTTCATTGCCAACGCGGGTCTCTGGGATTTCGAAATGACCCTCGAAGCGCTGCCGTGCGATGCCATTGGACAGGCCTTCGATCAGTTGTTTTCCGTGAATGTAAAAGCGGCACTACTAGGGGCGAAGGCAGCATACAAATCTTTACGCGCCCGGCAAGGCGGTATGATCTTTACCCTCTCCAATGCTGCTTTCTATCCCGGCGGTGGGGGTCCGCTGTATACCGCGTCCAAGCACGCCTTGGTCGGCTTAATCCGCCAACTTGCCTGGGAGCTCGCACCCGAAGTGCGAGTCAACGGGGTCGCCCCCTCGGGGATGGGAACTGACCTGCGTGGCCCCGCAGCACTGGACCTCGAGGGAGTGTCCTACGCAGACCAGGATGTCGACGCCATCATGAAGGATTGGTCACCACTTCGGATCGCGCCGCGTCCGGAAGATTACGCGGGGCACTACGTTCTGCTCGCCTCGCGACGAGATGGGAGTGTAGTGACGGGCAGTGTTCACACGTGTGACGCGGGCGCCGGCGTCTGGGGCCGAGACGCAACAGCGAGCCCTCGAGTGACGGAGACCTAGCGATGACAGTTCGTTCACTCGGCTATCTCGTTTTCAATACAGCCCATTGCGAGCAGTGGCGGCAATTCGGCACCGACATACTTGGAATGGAAGCCGTCGAGCTACAAGGCGATTCTGTTGGCCTACGATTGGATGAGCACGCGTGGCGAGTGGCGCTTCATCCCTCCTTAAATGAGGAAGTCGCAGCCATAGGCTGGCAAGTTGCCGACGCTGCGGCACTCGAGCAAGCAGCCGATGTCGTCGTGGAGTTCGGCATTGCGCTTGAGTTCCACCACGATGACAAGCTCTGTGCATCGCGTGCAGTCAAAGCACTCATTTCTTTCCAGGACCCTTCCGGACAACATGTCGAGCTGTTTCACACGCGGGACCATGGTGGTACGGCCACGCTCTGTGGTCACGGCTGCGGATTTATCACGGATGAGCTCGGGGCAGGTCACGTGTTTATCGTAGTGGAAAACTACCAAGAGACGTGCCGCCTGTATGAGCGTTTGGGGTTTCGTCTAAGTGATCACCAGTCAGCGCACGCAATACACTTTTACCATTGTAATCCACGCGAACACTCGCTGGCGCTGGCTGACGCCACGGCCGGTCTCGGTCTGGGCAAGGGCTTTAACCACTTCATGGTGGAGGTCGACGACATGGATGGTGTCGGGCTTGCCCGCGACAAATGCCGTTCAGACAATGTGCCTATCGAATACGAGCTCGGTCGTCACACCAACGATCAGGTGTTCTCTTTCTATCCCCGTACACCGTCGGGTTTCGCCGTCGAAATCGGCTGGGGTGGATTGCAAATTGACGAGGCGACCTGGGAGGTGTCCGAGATGGTTACGGAGAGCGTCTGGGGGCATCACAAGCCGTGAGCGTATTGATGGGTCTCCAGGCTTTAGCTCATCCACTGGAGAGAAAAATTGACCGTTGACATCCACCGTCTGGTAGACGCGGCGAGCGGTCTACTCGACCCACATGTATACACTGACCCTGACGTCTTCGAACTGGAGATGGAGCGTGTTTTCGGCCGCTGCTGGTTATTTCTCGCGCATGACTCTCAGATCCCGAATGAGCAGGATTATCTGACCACCTATATGGGGCGCGACCCCATCATCGTTGTGCGACAAAAGGACGGATCTGCCAAGGCATTCTTGAATGCATGCCGGCACCGGGCGATGCGTGTGTGTAAAGAGGATTTTGGCAATTCGCGTATCTTTCGATGCCAGTATCACGGATGGACTTACGGCGCGGACGGGCGACTCATCGGTATGCCATTTCGTGAGCAGTATGACGACGTTCTGGACAAGGAGAGGTGGGGGTTGATTCCGGTCCAAAAAATTGACAACTACCGAGGCTTGATCTTCGGCACCTTCGATGAGGATGCGCCGCCGCTCACCGAGTACCTCGGCGACATTGCCTGGTATCTCGACGCATCCCTCGACCGCATGCCTAATGGGGTCGAATTCCTGGGTGGAACAGTGAAGTGGCGAATTGGGGCGAACTGGAAGTTCGCGGCCGAGCAGTTCGCGAGCGACATGTATCACACTTACACGACGCACAAGTCCCCATACAGCATTCTGTCGAGGGACGAGCTCGACCATGATCCGCTAGCGGACACCGTAGATGGACGGCAATACAGCAGCCCATGGGGTCATGGATTTGGCTGGTGGCTAGGTGACGACGATCATCCATCCGATACCGCGCTGCTGCCACCGGTCGTGTTGGAGTACTTCGAGAGTACACGCAGTGTCGCTACCGAACGCATTGGTGACGAGCGTCGCCGAATGGAGAGTCACGGAACCGTTTTTCCGAATTTGTCATGGCTGTACTCCGCCATGCCAACTATCCGAGTCTGGCATCCCAAATCACCGAATGAGATGGAGGTCTGGTCCAACGTGTTTGTTGACAAAGACGCGCCGCAGGAGGTGAAGAAGGCGCTTCGACGTTTCACTGCGTTGACTTTCGGCACCAGCGGACTCTACGAACAGGATGATGGAGAAAACTGGGTGGCGATACAGAACAACCTCATGAGTCCACGTGTCCGGTCGATGGGGGTGAATCTTCAGGCAAGTCTCGGACGCGGTCGAAACGAATCGGATTGCGATGGACGCACGGGCCCGGTGATTGGGGAGATGGCCGCGCGGGGTTATTTCCACCGTTGGTACGAACTGATGAGCTCCGAGGCATCGCCACTCGCGAATAATCTCGAGGAACGGAATAATGTCGTTGCAAAGTAGCGAGGCCAGTTCTCGTACCCGGATAGAAGACTTTCTTTATCAAGAGGCAGAACTGTTGGACAATCGTCATTTTGATGAATGGTTGGCGCTGTTTGCTGATGAGATTTCCTATGTCGTGCCCGTCCGTCGAAATGTCGACCAACGATGTAACGCTTTGTCCGTTGGCGGCCTCGATGACGTCGCACACTTTGATGATGACCGCCAATCACTCGGGGCTCGGGTCGCTCGATTGTCCACAGGAACGGACTGGGCCGAGCAACCCCCCACGAGAACTCGCCGTCTGATCGGTAACGTCAGAGTCGCGCCGCAAGTGGACGACTCATGCAACGTACGCTCAAACTTCCTTCTTTACGCCAATCGGCTCGAGACGCAAACGCACCTATTCGCAGGCGAACGGCATGATCGGTTGGAGTCAGATGGTTCTGGAGGTTGGCGTATTACAAATCGATTGGTTCTGCTGGACCAGTCAGTCATTCTAGCTCCCGCTCTATCGGTGCTTTTTTGAGGATCTAAGTTTGGAGAACAAACAAATGAATGCTGAATATGAGGTAAGAGGACTCTATTGCGCGTTTCATGATGAGGAAGTGGATCGCGAACGCATCGGCAATCTAGGTTGGGTCTGTCTCACCGACGAATGGGCGTTTAACGATGCTGTCGGGTTTACCGCAGCGGATGACGACCTACCCACCTGCGTGCGTGACGAAAGCGTGGGGCCAGGGGGCACACTGACGTTTCAAGTGCCCGCCGATGTTATCGCCCGCGTCAAGGTACGTCAGCCGGCGCGCGCGTCTCTTCATCGGAGGTTTGGCCGTATGACTCAGACTTCGCGTTTGTAAACTGGAACCTTTCTCGACGGTAGCGGTTCCTTGCCGAGGATTATATCCACAGCTTGCTCGGCCAGGATCATCACTTTTAATCCCGATCTACCGTGATAACCCACTGGGTTTTCGCAAAGAGTATGATCTGGTTTTTGTGAATTTCACTGCCCAAAAAGGAATACGGATAAACCAAGATCGACACCCTTGCCTTGGGTTGGTAATCCCAGCCGGCAGGATGCAGATTGATCTTTTGATCGCCAAAATGAAGCGCTACGCGATCGTCACTGAAGATTCGTTTTTCCATGCCAAGGTAAGTTCTGTAAAACGTGGCAATCGCATCGATATCGGAAACGGGCAATACCAAATGTTCCAGTTTTTCGAGTGTCATTGG
>CAYNPP010000101.1:0-5982 GCA_964399095.1 uncultured bacterium
CCGAGCTCGGAGCAGATATGCGCCTCTATGGCTGGCTCAACATTGGCATATGTGCCGACAGCACCCGAGATCTTGCCAACTGCGATCTCATCTCGTGCCGCCCGCATACGATCCCCGCCACGGGCTATTTCTGCAAACCAGTGGGCGACTTTGAGTCCAAAGGTTATCGGCTCAGCATGAACACCGTGGCTGCGGCCTATCATCAGTGTGCCTCGGTTCTCTAGTGCCCGCCGTTTGAGTACTGCTAGCAGGGCATCGACCCCGGACAGGAGTACATCGGTAGCTTGGCAGAGTTGCACGGCAAATCCCGTGTCGATAACGTCGGAGGAAGTTAAGCCTAAATGGAGGAAGCGGCCATTCTCTCCGGTTCCTTCCGCGACGGACGAAACAAATGCTACAACGTCATGCTTGACCTCGGCCTCGATTTCTTTCATCCGGGGGACGTTGACCTTGGCGTTGGTTCGCAGGTCTATTGCCGCTTCGGAGGGGATGTCGCCACGGAGCGCCATTGCCTCACACGCTAGTAACTCAACCTCCAACCAGCTGGAAAGCTTGTTCTCGTCGGACCAGATTTTCCGCATCACCGGTCGAGCATAGCGATCAATCATTAAGGCAGTGCTATCAGAACTTGAATTAATGCCATAGAGGGGCCTTGCCGAACCAGGCCCTAATGATGTTAGTGATTGGGAAGCATTGGAATCCTCGTGGTGTGTTAGGGTGTTGCAATCCTATGCTACTCTAGGTAGTTCAATAGCCTCATCAAATTTGGAGTATGCGAACTAGGGCGGCGTACCCAAGTGGCTAAGGGAGGGGTCTGCAAAACCCCCATTCACCGGTTCGAATCCGGTCGCCGCCTCTAGCCACTATTGACCGTTGGAGCTGCGTGACCGCGCGATGCATATTCCTCTTTTTGATTTGGTAATGAAAGCGACGAGCGTTTTTACCTCTGGCGTTGGGCCTTCGGAGGCTAAACGTTTGAGTTTGCTGCCCATAATGCCGGGACTTCTGAACAATTCCTTATAGGCACTCTTTAACGCTGAGACCCCCTCCGCAGTGATGCCTGCTCGTCTCATTCCTACTAAGTTCAGTCCTCGCACAGTATGGGTGCCGTCGATGATGCAATAAGGCGGAACGTCTTTGCTCGTTCGTGAGAGTCCCCTCATGAGAGATAGTGTTCCAATCTTTACAAATTGGTGGACAACACAGTTCCCCGAGATGAAGGCCTTATCTTCCACCTCGACGTGGCCGGCGAGCAATGCGCCCCCAGCGAGGATAATCTCATTTCCTAGTTTGCAATTGTGAGCAATATGCGCGTTCTGCATTATGTAATTTTCGTCTCCAATGATTGTAGTGCTATTGGCGAGCGAGCCCCTGTGTATTTGTGCATGTTCTCGTATGACATTGCGGTCCCCTACTTTTAAAAATGTTTCCGCCCCTGTGAAGGAAAAGTCCTGCGGCACGTGACCTATAATTGCCCCCATATGGATCTCATTCTCCTCACCGATATGAGTAGAACCTGTAAGTACTGCGTGCGAATAGATCCGGGTGCCGCGTCCTACCTCTACAGGGCCGTCAATTACAACGTACGGGCCTATTTCGACATCTTCATGGACGCGAGCTGCGGAAGAAATAACGGCGGTGTCGTGTATTTTCATGGGGGTACAAATCAAGCGATGTTTCCCCACTGAGGCATAGTTTTTGCCAGTAGTATCGCGTTTCCCAAATTCACAAAATTGCTGTTGCTAGAGAACTGGCTTTCTCGCGCTCGGTACCGCATGTAAATCACATCGTCTTGAAATATTGATGCCTGACAACATATGGGTTCGATAAACGAAACTTGGGTGAGGGAAAGCGGGCGACCGGACTTGAACCGGCGACGTCCAGCTTGGGAAGCTGGCATTCTACCACTGAATTACGCCCGCTCATGCCTGGTGTTGATAGTTGCCCATATGTGCCCTACGGGGTGGGGTTGTGTGCTTCCTAACTTTTACTGGAAAGAAAAGCCCCCGGCCTCGTCCTACTCTCCCACAGCATTCACTGCAGTACCATCGGCGCTGGAGGGCTTAACGGCCGTGTTCGGGATGGGAACGGGTGTGGCCCCTCCGCCATTGAGACCGGGGAAATTTTTCTAGCTACGGAGCCTAACCAGCATAAAATGAATTGTCAAGCCTACAGAATGCCTTGCTTGACGATCTGCTACCTGGGTCCTAGTATTGACCTGACCAAATGAAAGACCAGATAACACAGATATTTCGAGATAGTATAAAAGCGAAGCGATATTTTCTAGAGAAAAATTGCAGCGGCTTGGTTGCCGCAATTCAGGTAATTATTCATGCGTTCCGCGCCGGGGGAAAGATTTTGTTATTCGGGAATGGGGGCAGCGCGGCGGACGCACAACATTTGGCTGCTGAATTCGTTAATAGGTACAAGTTGGACAGGCCCGCGCTCCCAGCCATTGCCCTCACAACTGACTCGTCCACCATTACATCCATAGCAAATGATGTTAATTTTGACGAAGTATTTGTAAAGCAAATACGAGCGCTTGGAAAAACGGGCGATATAGCGATTGCAATATCCACGAGTGGTAACTCTGTGAATGTTCTTAGAGCTGTAGAGTGTTCTCAAGAGATGGGTTTGAGGACTATCGGCCTTACAGGCGGTGATGGTGGTGAATTAGGGTCATTGGTGGAGCACTCCCTTTGCGTTTCCGGAACAACTAATACTGCTCGAATTCAAGAGGCCCACATTTTGATAGGGCATGCAATGTGCGAAATCGTAGAGGAGACGTTATACGGTCGCGCTCGAGGATGAGCAGGCCTTCGGTTGCCCTGTTTCTGGTTTTTAAATTAGAGCTCGAGTTTAAAGTAACAAATACTAGTGATAGGGGGTTAGTACAGAGCCAGTATGAAATTTCCACCCATCGACCCGCGCCGTGCCGTTACTTACCCACTCGAGCAACGTAAGAGCAAAGTAAATACCGAAGGCCTCGGAAAAGTTTGGAAGACGGGCGGGACTTTTGGGTCATTTCTAAGATCGTTGCCGGCCATTCTTGCCGGGTCTGAAATACGCGAAGTTGCGACGCTTATTGCGAGGGCTTACCGGACGGGATGTCCCATTGTCCTTGGAATGGGAGCGCATCCGCTCAAAGTGGGCCTCTCGCCAATTATTATAGACCTTCTAGAGCGCGGGGTGATCTCAGCAATCGCTTTAAACGGGGCGGGCATTGTTCATGATTTTGAACTTGCATTCCAGGGCGCCACATCAGAGGATGTTGGTGCGAGTTAGGTAGACGGTAGTTTTGGTAAGACGACTGAGACAGGTGAATTTCTTAACGAGGCAATAGAAGCTGGTGTTTTACAAGGTGACGTAGGCATCGGTCAGTCCGTGGGCGAGTATATAATTAAAAAGGGGTTACCACATGCTCAGCTGAGCGTCCTGGCAACGTGTGCCAGGCTTCATGTTCCCGCGACGGTTCACGTAGCTATTGGCACGGATATTGTCCACATGCATCCAACGGCGGACGGAGGTGCAATTGGAACAGGCAGTCTCCGCGATTTCCACCTTCTCACCTCGGTAGTGGCTTGCCTTGAAGGCGGCGTTTTTATGAACCTTGGATCCGCTGTAATTATACCCGAAGTATTTTTAAAGGCGCTGTCGTTAGCTCGAAATTTGGGTCACGACATTACAGCGCTGACTACGGTTGACATGGACTTTATTCGCCACTATCGGCCAACCGTTAATGTCGTACAGCGGCCGACGCTCGGCGGTGGCAGAGGTTTCCAAATCACAGGGCACCATGAAATCATGTTTCCGCTGATATGTGCCGCGGTCTTGGAGCAAATTGAGAATGAGTCCGGCGGGTAGGCTTTACGTGTGGGCATGCCTGGACGCTGAATGCTGGAGAGCTGCTACGCAGGCTCGCTTTGGTGGACGGGCGAAACGCTGCTTTCCCCTTTTTTGGAGTTTTAAAGCGCAATGAAGTTCATGCTGTTTCTGCTGCCCTCTATTCCCGGAACGATGGAGGAAAGACGAAACCTTCGGCCGATTGCGAACCACTCGGCGCGGTGGCAGGAGTTGTTCGAAGAAGTGTCCGAACTTGCGCAGCTGGCGGAAGAGCTCGGTTTTGATGCGGTCGGGTTCCCCGAACACCATTTGCATAGCGAGGGCTTTGAAATGGGGGCTCCACCAGAATTTTTGCTGTACACTGCTATGCAAACTAAAAAGATTCATGTTGGTCCAATAGGGTATGTCTTGCCAGGTTGGGACCCCTTACGCCTTGCGACTAGTACGTCGTGGATCGACCAGCTTACTCGGGGCCGTACGTTTGTTGGTTTGGCGCGTGGCTACCAGCCCCGTTGGCTCAACCAGATGGCCCAGAAAATTCATATCTCCGCTACAACTAGTGATCAGTCTAGCCTTGACGCCACTAATAGACGTGCCTTCGAAGAAGTCTACCATGTGCTTAAACTTGCCTGGTCAGAAGAGCCCTTCCGATTCAAGGGCGAGTTCTATCAGTACCCTTATCCGTTCGGCGAAGGGACGCCCTGGCCACCGGCGCCATGGACTGCAAAGTTTGGTGCTCCTGGAGAAATAGATGAAAATGGCCATATTCAGCGAGTCGCTGTCGTTCCGAAACCTTACCAGAAACCGCACCCGCCACTTTTCCAAGCATTCTCGGTGAGTGAGTCGACAATTCGTTGGTGCGCCAGAGAAGGCATTACTCCCATGATTTTACTCTCCCGCCACGAACAAGTTCGGCGGCTTGGGCAAATATACGCCGAAGAGGCAGGCCGCGCGGGAAAATGGCTGCCAGTGGGATCGAATATCGGAGTTGTTAGGCAGGTCTACTTTTCTGACAGCATCCGGGATGCTGCTCTATTGGCGGAGACTGGTATGATCGGTGTGGGGTATAAGGAATTTTGGGGTCACTTCGGATTTTGGGAAGCCTTTCGTTTTCCGGAAGATGAACTTGACTATCCGAGTGGTATCGTGCCGTTACCGAGAAGTGAATGGACCTTCGAGAGGATGATGCGGTCCAATTACTTATATGCGGGTTCGGTAGCGAACGTGACAGAGGGTATTGATGCGCTTGTCGAGGCGGCCAACCCAGAATGGTTCGCCTGGCTGTTTGACCAGGGCCTCTTACCTCGTGCAGAATTAAGAAAGCAGCTGCAATTGTTTGGGGAGAAAGTGTTACCTAGGTACAAATAATGTGTATTGCCACCGTGGTAGGACCCCTAGTGGCTTTGTAGTGAGTGATCCAGGGCAATCTGGTTGTACACGGCGAGAGGAACGGCGTTAGTATGGCTCTATTCGACTACCAAGCAACGACGACAACTGGAAAGATGGTAGAAGGTGTGCGTGAAGCGGGCGAAGAACGCGCCGTGGTAACATGGTTGCACGATCAAGGCTATCTGCCTATCAACGTGGCAGTTCGGGACGGAGGGAACACATCTTCTCTTGGAAAGTGGTCTGACCGTAGTTACATACTGTGGCGGAAACGAGTCACTCAACGTGACCTCCTTCTTTTGACTCGCGAGTTGTCGACGCTGGTTTCCGCGGGCTTGCCGCTCGACCGTGCCCTTACCGTGTTGCATGGCCTCGTAACGAAATCTGAGCTGACAATGGTGGTGGGCGAAATTTTGAAAAGCGTTGAACAAGGTAGTTCACTGGCTGATAGTTTAGCCGCCTACCCAAACATTTTTCCGACCTTGTACGTTAATATGGTACGGGCGGGAGAGCTCGGCGGATTCTTAGATACGGTCCTTGTTCGGCTGGGAGATCATCTTGAGCGCACGCACCAAGTTCAGGAGGAAATCAAATCCGCAATGGCTTATCCTACCGTGCTGGTCGCTTTTGGTGTAGGCGCCGTATTGTTTATGTTCATGTTTATACTACCGCGTTTCGCGGCATATTCTCGGAAAATGCAGCCACATTGCCAGCATCAACGCGGTACTTGTTACTTATGAGTGAGGCGTTGCG
>CAYNPP010000102.1:0-5953 GCA_964399095.1 uncultured bacterium
GGAAGGTCCTATGGGATTCTTTGATGAATTCTTAGGCTTTGACGGTGGACGTGCTGATCAAAAAGCAATGTTCGACGACTTTGGCTCTGATGCAGGAGCTGCAAGTGGCATGTTCTTTGACATGCTTTCTCAACCAGGACCAGGTGACCCATTCATGATGGGTGGCGGTTTCGGTGATCCATTTGGCGATCCATTTGGTGATCCGTTTGGTGATCCGTTCGGTCCCGGTATGGGAATGGGACCTGATATGGGCCCCGGAGGCTGGGGAGGACCAGTTTTTGAATTCGATGAAGATGGTGGGCTGCAAGGCGATTTCTTTAGGCCACAAAACGAATTCGTATTTGACCCATTTGGTGGTCCAGACGGTTTTGGGCCTCCTCCAGGAGGCGAGTTCGGTGATGAAATGGCACCCGGAATGGAAGGATTTGCCGCAATGGGTGACTTCTTCGGAGATTTCATGGGACCTGAAGGGGGTCCCGGTGACGGAATGGGACCTGAAGGAGGACCCGGTGCAGCAGATGCAATGAGAGCCTTCTTCAATCCAAACAGTGAAGGCGGTTTCGATCCATCAATGTTTTTCGAAGGAGCTCGAGGAATGGATGATGGTATGGATCCGTTCGGAATGGGACCAAATGACACGCTAGCAAACATGGGAATGAACCCTGATGGCACAATGCCGGAAGATTTCGATGAGTTTGGTGGACGTGGAGCCGCATTCTTCAGCGATGATGGCGTAGAACAGTTCCAACCACCTGTTGCTTTCGACCTAGGAGACGGTGTTAAAGCCATGGCCTGGGAAGACGGTATGAGTCAAACAATCCAAGACGATGGAAGCTTCAGCGTATTCTGGGGTGACGGAAAAGCTATGGAACGAGTAGTCAACGAAGACGGAGGATTCCAGCAAATAAACCCAGATGGAACAGTGATCGAACAAAATCCTGACGGTTCAGGAAGATTCACATCAATCACAGGAGAAGTCACAGTTACACAGGTACAGGATGATGGCTCAGCGCTAACTACCCGTGAAGACGGCTCAACGGTTCTCAAGAGACCTGATGGTGGGGAGACTTTCGTTGAACCATCAGGGTGGACACGAGAAAAGATCTTCGACGAGGATACCGGTAATTTCCTTGTCAAGCAGTCTGACGGACTAATAGAAGTTCAAAGACCAGACGGAACATTCTCACGCACAAACCCAGACGGTTCAGTCGATCAGTCGTTCTTCCAGGATGACGGATCGTTAGTAACACAGATGGGTGACGGTTCGGTTGAGGTTGTAAATCCTGACGGTTCAACAGAGTTCACTGATGAGTGGGGTTACGGCGGAAAGAAAGTCCAATCAGAAGACGGATCGTTTGTAACACTCATGACCGATGGAACGTCCATCATGGAAGCAGAGGATGGAAGTTGGGAAATCGAAGTTGCACCAAACGGTGACCAGACTGTTACATCAACACTTGATGACGGAACAGTTCAGAGGAATTTACCTGACGGTGGTGTTCAGCGTTTCAATCCACTTACGGGAACAACTACATTCACGACACCAGAAGGTGAAGACTATGTTTCAAGAGAAAATCCAGACGGCAGTGTAACTGTAGTTGACCCACTAGGAATGGTTGCTGAAACCAATCCTGAAACTGGCGCAACCGCTGTGACATTCGCTGATGGATCAAGTCAAGAAACGATGAAGACTGAAGCCGGTGGCCTTCAAACATCAATGGGTGACGGCACGTCGATCACCGCTGACAAAAATGGCAACATGCAATATGTTGACGATGAAGGCAATATATTCGCACCTGAGGTAAGCGCTGATGGATCTGTTCTTACTAACACGCCAGATGGTGTGAAAAAGCAGGCAGCAGTTTCTGACGATGGAGTTATGACAGCTGGTTATGTAGGGCCTTCAGCAAAAGGTCTTGCAGAAGATGTCGCTGAAGAACAGCAGGAAATTGCAGATGCTCGAAAGTACAACGAAGAAAGAGCATTAGCTATAGTTGATGCGATTGAGACAGGCGGAGCTGAAAACGCGATAGCGATTGCTGAAGAAGCAGTCGAGATTACGCAGCAAGCAGTAGATGTTCGTGATGCAGCTAGTGAAGAACTTGCAACGAATGCCGCTGTTTTGGAAGGTCTGGAAGATCTAGACGCTGCCGCTGAAGTAGCAGATGCTGCAGCACAAGCCGTTAACGCGGCTTCTCTAGCATTAGCGGCTGCTTCAACGCCTGAAGAGGAAGCGGCAGCTGAAGCTCAACTAGAAGCAGCAGAAACTGCTGTTAATGACGCCCAAGCGGCAGAACAAGCAGTTCAAGACGCGGCAGAAGAAGCAGCTGTGGAAGCTGTCAACCAAGTGGCCGCTGCACAGGAATCGGTTGCAGAAAATGAAGCAGCCGTCGCCAACGCCACGAACGACCTTGTTGACGCGGTAGCTGATATTGAAGAAACATCAGCAGCAGCACAAGCAGCTATAGATGCAGCGCTCGAAGCTGGTTTCTCACAAGAAGAAATCGATAATTTCATTGCAAGTCTTGGTGAAGCTGAAGCCAATCAAACTCAGAATAAGAGAGTTGACATGAGACGCTCTTCCAGCTCGAAACACGTTGAAGTCGGACGTACCACATACCAAGACGACAACCCGCTATTGGCACTTCTAGGTGACACACAATCAGCGGCGAGTGCGGCAATAGCAGCTGCGACAGCTGCTATTACTGCAGTTACAGCAGCTGAAACTGCACAGACAGAAAGCAACGCTTTGCTGGACTTGTGGACGACAGAGGCAACTCAGACAGCAGCCGTCGTGGAGGCTTTTGAAGATCCGAATATCACATCTGAAACCGCAGCCGCAGAAGTAGCGGTAGCCCAGGAAACATTTACGGCAGCTGACAAAGTAGTTGACACAGCTCTGGAAACAGCGACACAAGCAATTTCAACTCAGAACGCAGTTGAAGAAGCCCTGGCAGCACCAGCAGCAGCCGCGGCAGCAGCAGAAAATGCTGAAGCACAGCTTGCTAACATTGAAGCTGCAATTGCTTCAATAGACGCCGATGATCCAGCGAATGAAGCAATACTTTTAAGAGCTAACGAATCACTCGAATTTGCGCAACAAACAGTAGAAGTAAGAGCTGAAACGGCAGCTCAACTGGCCGATACTGACGCTTATGCGGAAACTCTAGGAGAACAGGCAGCAGCAGCATCTGAAGCGGCAAACGCAGCAGCAGAGGCTGCAGCAGAAGCAGCCGCTACAGCGGAAGCAACTCCTGACGTTCCTGTTGAAGGCGTAGCTCCTAAGAATATTCAACAGAACCCAGAAGACGGTTCTACCTCCATAACACTTTCAAGTGGAAATACTGTTGGTTACTCACTGAGTGACGATGGTGTAATCACACTGCAATCAACTGCAGCTGCAGACCCTGCATTATTTGATGCGGCAACTGCTGCAGCCGATTTGACTGCTGCGGAAACAGCTGCAGTTACCACTCAAGTAGTTGCAGAAGCAGTAGCAGCAGGAACTGCCGAAGACGTGCTTTCAGCAGCTGAAGAAGCTGCAGCCGAAGCTGGAGAAGCGGCAGAACTAGTTGCAGAAGTGGGAGAAGAGCTAACTCTTGCAGTTGCGATATCCAGTGCGTTTAATGATCCGACAATGGACGGACAGGCTGCATCAGCGGCTCTGAGTGAAGCTTCTGATTCCCGTAAAGCGGCTGAAACTGCAGTAGAAGAAGCAGAAGCCGCATCTGCTGCGGCTCTTGCCGAAGCTGAAGAGCTTGTAGCAGCAGCTTCAGCGGAAGATGCTTCGCCGGAAGATATGGAAGCAGCACAGGCGGCTATGCTCGCAGTCCAGGAAGCGGCAGCCCTAGTTAGTGCGGCTCAAATCGGACTGGATGCATCAGAAGCAGCTGAGGAAGCAGCAACAGCTATAGCCACAGCTTTTGCTGATCCGGCATTCGATGCAGTTGCAGCAGCATCGGCAGTAGCAGATGCCCAAGCGGCATTAGCAGATGCAAACGTCGCTCAGACAAACGCAGTAGCCGATTCTGCGGAAGCAGCTCGATTGGCAGTAGCAGCGCAGGCAGCTTTGGCCAGACCAGACGCAGCAATTTCAGCAGCTACAGCAGCGGCAGATGCTTTGGTAGCTGCTCAAGCAGCTTTAGGCGAAGTTGATCCAACTGATACTGAAGCTTTACTTGCAGCCACCACAGCTCTTGCTGATGCTGAAGTCGCAGCGACAGCGGCAGAAAGTGCAGCGGAACAGTATCTTGATGAAGAAGCCTATATGGCAGCATTAGAAGCCCAAGCTGAAGCAGCGATAGCCGCAGCTGAAGCAGCCGCAACGGCTGCTGAGGAAGCTGCTGCCGCAGCTGAAGACGCGCCACCGGCTGCTGACTCAGCACGCGTGGTTGTCTTCAATCCAGCTGAAGGTGGAGTTGTAACAGAAGGTGGAGCGCTCTTAATTGAGTCATCATTTACTGACACAGGTGGAATGGCAATTCAAGTACCAATGGATGCAGAAGCATATGCAGCAGCAGATGCTGCCGCCGCTGAAGCCACAGCTGAAGCAGAGGAAGCTGAAGAAGCAGCTCGAGCAGCAGCAGTTGAAGCTCAAATGGCGCAACTAGCTGCAGCATCACCTGATGCTGATGAGGAAACGATTGCAGCAGCTGAAGAAGCTCAAGCCGCAGCTGATGCCGCAGCGGCAGAAGTAGCAGAATTCCTTCAAGCAGTAGCCGCGGCAGAAGCTGAGAAAGCGGCACAAGCTGCGACAGTTACAGTTTCAGCTGATGGAACGCAGATGCAGATTAAAGATGCTTCTGGATTCACAGCTACATCGATAACCACAGATGTCGGTGTAACAATCACCATGGACCAAGAACCAATTGAGATAGCGATGGAAAACCTAGCTGTAGGAGCTATTCAAAGAGCGACAACAACTGGTGGAGAAACACTAATTGCTAGAAAAACCTCAGAAGACGACACAGCACCGATTTACTACAACGAGGACGGCACAGTAGCTACCAAAGCTGACGGGCAGCCCTACACCGTAGATGATCTCGTGGCTCTGACACTGGTATTTGAAGGTTAAGGGTGGTAACTGACATGGGAAAAACTGACACAGAAACTACAACAGGAGAAACAATGAAAATCCAAATGGGTCGACGACAAGGAAAGGCGATTGCTTTAGGGTTACTGATCCTAGCGCTTGTCGTCGGCGCATGCGGAGGCGGTGGTGATGACGAACAAACACCACAGGCTGCGGATAAAGCCGATACAACTGAAACAGCAGATGCTGAAGCAACTGAACAAAAGAAAGTTGAAGAAGCAGAAGCAGCTGAAGCAGCAGAAGCTGAAGCGGCAGCAGAAGCTGAAGCGGCAGCAGAAGCTGAAGCGGCAGCAGAAGTCAAGAAGACTTGCTATGTTGCTCCAAATGCTGATTGTTCAGATGTAGACATGGCTGGTGAAAATCTGGCCGGAATGATTCTTCCTGGGATTAACTTTTCTGGAGCTAATCTTGAAGGAGCACTACTAAATGGAACGATGCTTGCAGGGGCAAATTTTGATGGAGCTAATCTTTCTGGAGCAGCTCTTTCAAATACAAATCTTGCGGGGGCAAGCTTAAATGATGCAAAAGCACCAGGAGCACTTTTTTTCCGCACAAACCTTTCTCATGCTTCAATGATGAGAACAGATTTAACTGCAGCAGTACTTATGGAGGCTGACCTTAAGTCAGTAAATATGAGTGGAGCTCTTGCTGATCAGCTGGTGGAACGACGTTCTTTCTGGTGTAGCAGCATTTATGTAGACGGAACGCTCCGCAATGACGATTGTGTAATTTCATAAATTACGAAATTTCACAAAAAAATAAACGTCTATAGTGTTCAATTCGAACACGAGATAGAGTTTGAAAGCCTGATTTAATAGGTAAAAATTTTCATCTCTGCCTGCCCACGGTCGCTTAAGCGCT
>CAYNPP010000103.1:0-5811 GCA_964399095.1 uncultured bacterium
CATGGGTGTTATCCTTATATTTTGTATGATATTGTGTGTTAAAAGGTAATCTATAGCCAATAAAAATACAAATGAAAGTAATAGATCTAAGAAGCGATACAGTGACTCTCCCCACCAAGGAGATGATGAAGGCAATACAATCAAGTGAGCTGGGAGATGATGTGTATCAGGAAGACACATCTACCAATAAACTTGAGGCGTTAGCAGCCAGCGTCACAGGGAAGGAGGCCGCGCTACTTGTCAGCAGCGGAACCATGGGGAATTTAATTTCAATACTTGTCCACTGTTCACGAGGATCTGAGGTTATTCTAGGGGATAAATCACATACATTTTTATATGAAAATGGTGGTATATCAGCGTATGGAGGCGTGCATTCACGGCAATTGCATAATAATTATGATGGAACTATTAATATAGATATAATCAAGGATGCAATTAGAATTGATGATATCCATTTTCCTATAACAAATCTGATTTGTCTTGAAAATACCCATAATAAGTGTCATGGATTTCCTTTAAAGCTAGACTATATAAACTCAGTTTGTGATTTAGCTCATGACAATAATATAAAGGTTCACATGGATGGAGCAAGATTATTTAATGCGTGCGCTGCACTTAATGTTGATGCAAAAACTATATTAAAGAATGTTGATTCAGTGACGTTTTGTTTGTCCAAAGGTCTTGCTGCTCCCATTGGATCTATAGTGTGTGGAAGCAAGCAGTTTATTTCTGATGCTAGGCGTGTACGTAAGTCACTTGGTGGAGGGATGAGACAGACTGGTATTATAGCAGCAGCAGGGATAGTAAGCTTGAATAATATGAAAGACAGGCTAAAGGATGACCATACCAATGCTAAGCATCTAGCAGAATCAATCTCAACCTTGCCAGGAATAGAAATTAATATTGATTATGTTGTTACAAACATAATTTACTTTAACTATAATCACCCAGACATTCAACTTTCAGAATTGATTGCAAAAATGAAATCACTTGGTATACTTTTTAATGATTATAATGGTAAGCACAGCAGGCTTGTACTGCACCATGGAATCACAAAAGATGATGTAGAAAATGTTATTGATGTATTTAATAAATTATTAAGTTAGAGCACCATGTCAAAGGGAATTACACCAAAATCATCAGATCATAATAAGTGGTACACTGATGTTATTACTAAAGCAAATTTAGCTGACTATGGCCCTGTTAAGGGCACCATGGTTATCAAGCCATATGGTTTTGCTATTTGGGAACTAGTAAAAGATGAATTTGACAAAGAATTTAAATCCACTGGTCATCAAAATGCATACTTCCCCTTGTTTATCCCTAAATCTTTTTTAGCTCGAGAAGCAGATCATGTAGAGGGTTTTGCCAAAGAATGCGCAATTGTAACACACTCAAGATTAATGTCTGATCCAGATGATAATTCCATTAAGGTAGATCCTGATTCCAGATTAGAGGAAGAAATCATTGTCAGGCCTACATCAGAGACTGTTATATGGCACATGTACAAAAAATGGATTAACTCATATAGAGATCTTCCTATATTAATAAATCAGTGGGCAAATGTTGTCAGATGGGAAATGAGGACTAGACTATTTCTGAGGACCAGTGAGTTCCTTTGGCAGGAGGGGCACACAGCTCATAGCACAGAGGATGAAGCGAGAGATGAAACTATCAAAATTTTAGATATTTATAAGAGCGTATCCCACAACCATCTTGCTATGCCAGTTCTTACTGGGAAGAAAAGTGACAGCGAAAAATTTGCAGGTGCCGTTGATACGTATTGCATAGAAGCCATGATGGGAGATAAAAGAGCATTGCAGGCAGGAACATCTCACTATCTTGGACAAAATTTTGCAAAAGCATTTGATGTAAAATTTCAGACTGAAGATAATAAAGAGGAGTATGTATATGCCTCGAGCTGGGGAGTTAGTACACGCCTTATAGGCGCTATTATTATGGTCCATGGAGATGATAGAGGCCTGAGACTACCTCCAAAAATTGCACCAACTCAGGTGGTTATAGTACCCTTTTTTAAGAACAGTGAAGAACTTAATAGCATTAAAAACTATATTGATGCCCATCTTGAAAAATTATCTTTAGAAGGAGTTAGAATCTATTTTGATGACAGGGAAAAGATGAGTCCGGGGTATAAATTTAATGAGTGGGAGCTTAAAGGAGCCCCCATCCGCCTTGAAATTGGACAACAAGAAATTGAATCTGGGAAGATTACACTATTTAGAAGAGATTTAAACACAAAAGAAACTATATCAGGTGACTTAATTGTATCGACCGTGACCGATTTATTAGATGCAATCCAGAGCAATATGTTTGAACAGGCAAATCAATTCATGCAAAATAATATTTATAATATTTCCACATATGGTGAATTTAAAAAGCAAATTAATAGTGGTGGATTTGTAAGGTGTGGATGGGATGGGACAGAAAAAACAGAGCAGATAATTAAAGAAGAGACAAAGGCAACAATACGCTGTATTCCCTTTGATGAAGACCCATCTGATATTTCCTGTATATTAACAGGGAGCCCTGCTAAGCATGAAGTGATTTTTGCAAAGGCCTACTAAAATCACTCTATGTATATCACTACAGATGCAATAATATTAAAAAATATTAATTATAGAGAAACCAGTGTTATTTCTAGAATTTTTACCTATGATTATGGAAAAATTTCTATAATTTTTAAAGGAGCAAAAAGAAAGAATAATAATATAACATCCATCATTGAGTTAGGTAATGTTGTAAATATCACCTACTACGCAAAATCCACTTCTGATTTAAAGACCTCTCGAGAGGTCAGCCTTGTATATCATTATCCTAGTTCTCATAAAGTACTCCTTAATTACTATTACAATATGGCGATAATATCACTCTTAGATAAATTGTGTCATGAAGACTACCCCCATAACAGATTATATAGATCAGCCATACAAACAATGAAGATTATTGATTTAAATCAATATAGCAATGATATATTATTTTTATATTTTTTATTGAATTTAAATAATAGTTTGGGGTTTAAAATTTCATCAGATAACCCTGAACTTCAACTACTGATTGATAAACTAGAAAATGATATAAATTATATTGAACAAATTAATAATAAGCTGTTAGATATTCAAGATTCTATGAATAGAATTAAAATAATTATATATAAGAATATGAAAAAAAACTTAATAGACTTAAACGATATATATGCAATTAAAATGTTGAGAAAAATTAATAATGATTAAAGATTCAGAAAGATCAGAATATTTTGATGAGAATGATTATGATTATAACGCTAGTAGTAAAACAGGCATAATGCTCATTCATGGTTTTAGTAGCACAACCTATGAATTCAAGAAACTTGCTAAATTTCTTTCTGAAAGAAATATTTTTGTAAGATTTGAAAATTTGCCTGGACATGGTACAACTGTTGATGATTGTAATAGCTATCAATATATGGATTGGATAAAATTTGTTGAAATGCGTTTTGCGGATATGGCATCACGATGTGATCGAATATATGTTCTTGGGATTAGCATGGGGGCATTACTTGCTATGCATCTATCTGTTTTATTTCCTGTTAACGGCTTAATTGCAGCTGCGCCCATTTTAAAATTTAATAAACCATTTAAAGTGCATATTTTAAATAGATTATTTTGTAGAGTTGTTCAATATCGAAGCAAAAAATATGAATTCCATCCAAGTCAACAAAAATGTTATGGGTATAATAAATGGCCTCTTATTAGTTTAAATGAAGTAAGAAAATTATCAAATTATGTATCCAAGGATATCGTATCAAAGATATCGTGCCCATCACTTTTTATCCATTCTAAAATGGACTATACATCTATATATGATAATCATCTAGTGTTGAAGGGTATGCTGGACAATCAAAATATTAATTATCTTATTGTTGACAAATCACCTCATAATATGTTTGATTGTGATATTGAGAAAGAGGTTATTCAAAGTACAATTATTAATTTTATTAATAACAATGATAAAGCAAATTAATTCTATTAATATCACCAGTGGTGTAAAAAATATAATTTTTATTAATGTATTAGTTTTTTTCATTATTGAAATATCTAATATATCAGATTTAAAATATTTAGTGTTTATAAAATATTTTTCCCTTATACCATCAGAAACGATTTTTAATCTACAAATCTGGAGGGTATTTACATATATTTTCATACATGGGGATTTTTTACATCTTTTCTTTAATCTATTAATATTATTTTTTATTGGCTGTGAGGTAGAAAGACAGTTAGGGACTAAACTTTTCTATATATACTATTTAGTATGTGGCGTAGGCGGGGGTTGCTTAGTATCTATTCTTGGTTATAATTCAATTGATTCGATAATTGGCTCCAGCGGATCCATTTTTGGTTTGCTTTATTCCTTATCAGTACTAAGACCAAACTCTAAGGTGTATCTGTACTTTATTTTTCCTATGAAAATTTCAACGCTAGTAAACATTGTAGCTATATCTTCTTTATTTGGAGTAATATTTTTACCTAATAGTCAGATTAGCCATATAACACATTTATGTGGCATGATATCTGGGCACATTTTTTTTTACTGGAATTATTATTTATTGTATATGAAGAAACATATTTTTAAAAAACATAGTCCCAAAAATCACTTATACATAGTTAAGAATTCTGATAAAGAGATTAAGTGGGAGAGCCTAACTAAAGAGCAAAAGAAAAAAATAATTAATATCAATAAGGATAATCATAATAATGAAATAGTAAATTAGACATTAAACTTAAAAAAAATTACATCACCATCTTTCACTGTATAGCCCTTCCCTTCTTGCCTTAATTTTCCATTATTTTTAATTTTCTCCTCACTTCCAAATTTGATTAAATCATCGATATTATATACTTCCGCCTTTATAAAACCTCTTTCAAAATCGCTATGAATAACACCTGCGGCCTCTGGAGCAGATGCCCCCCTTGGAATTGACCATGCTCGTATCTCTTTGGGCCCTGCTGTAAAATATGTTTCTAAATTCAAAATTTCATATGCCGATCTAATCATTTTCTCTAATCCTGACTCTTTAAGCCCAAATTCATGTAAATACTCTTCCTGCAACTCTTTATCTATTGTTGATATTTCCATTTCAAGTATCCCAGACAGAAGAATCATTTTTTTATTTGATGTAGCTATATATTTATTGAGTTCTTTTATGACAGCCTTATTTTCATCTAGTAAATCGTTATCAGAGACATTACCTATAAAAATCATAGGTTTTGATGTTAATAAAGAAAATGATTTAATAGAATTTTTATCATTAACATCAAGCTCCATATCATGTATCATTTTATTTTGATTTAAATGTTCACTAATTACTTCAAGTAATAACAATTCTTTTTTAGCCTCTTTATCTCCGCTCTTTGCATTTTTGGAAATTGATTCTATTCTTTTATCAACTGATTCAATATCCTTTAAAATTAATTCTGTATTAATTGTTTCAATATCTCTTATTGGATCTATTGTTCTGTCTACATGCGTAATATCATCATTATCAAAACATCTAATTACATGAACTATCGCATTAACATTACGAATTTGTGATAAAAATTTATTGCCTAGTCCTTCTCCAGAACTTGCCCCTTTTACTAATCCAGCGATATCAACAAATTCAATAGTGTTATAAATAGTTTTTTCTGTATCTATATATTTATTAATTACATCAAGGCGAGAATCAGGAACCTGCACAATACCATGATTGGGATCTATCGTGCAAAAAGCATAATTTTCTGATGCAACATTTAAGCTTGTTAATGCATTAAA
>CAYNPP010000104.1:0-5646 GCA_964399095.1 uncultured bacterium
AAGAGTTTGATTATTATTAAACCCCAATTCCTTTTTTATATTATTTTTATCATGAGAAATCCACTTATCTAGAAAAGGGTGACCAATATACGTTGCATCAACACCCCTATCCCTATAATATGATTCCTCAAAGGGGAATATCACCAGCATCTTATTTATGTATTTATGTATTTTTTTTATTCTCCCTTCGTTCCACGCCCATATCTGAGGGCTAATAAAATATGTTATATGCTGATTAAAATTTTTCTTTTTTAAATTTTTGGCTAGACTAAGATTGAAACCAGGGAAGTCAATCAATATAATATCTGCAGGATTTAACTCAATAATAAACAATGCAATTCTATTTAATAGTTTTGCTATATAAGGGAGCTTGTTTACGGCCTCCGAAAAACCAACCACAGAAACATTATTAATATCCTCAAGCTGATTAAGCCCAGAGCCCATCATTTCTGGCCCTCCGATACCCCAGAATTCAACTTGGTTATTATATTTTGCATTGAGAGCTTGCATAAGCTTGGCTCCATATTCATCACCAGATGTCTCGCCTGCAATTATAATGATTCTGATCATCAGCTGTTATTGTGTATTATCTTTAATATAATTTTGAATTTGTATTGCAACTTTTAATGCAGCTAAGCCTGAAATTCCATCAGTGAGAGGCTGCGTGGAAGATTTTATGGAGTCAACAAAATGCTCCAGTTCTTTTCGAAGGGCATTGTGTTCTTTTATATTGGGCTTATCATATAGTATATATTTATTTTTTTTCTCATTCATTGTGAAAAATGAATTTTTATCTTGTGGCTTTTCATCACTAAGCAGATATTTTTCTATACTTGGATTCAGGAAATCAATCGTTGTATAACTATTTTTTTCAAAAAATCTAAATTTTCTTAATTTTCTTTGTGCAATTCTACTTGCTGTTATATTTGCAACACAGCCATTTGTGAGTTCGATACGGGCATTGGCGGTATCTATAGTTTCTGAAAGCACAGATACTCCTGATGCTCTAATTTCTTTTACCTCAGACTTTGTGAGTGATAGTAATATATCAATATCATGAATCATAAGGTCAAGAATAACATCAACGTCTGTACCTCGTATATTAAATGGAGAAAGTCTGTGTGATTCAATAAATAGAGGATTGATTTCCTGGTCCTTGATTGTATAGAAAGCAGGGTTAAACCTCTCAATATGACCAACCTGAATTGTTTTATTTTTTTCTTCAGAAAAATTTACCAGTCTTTGAGCTTGATCTATACTTTCTGTAATTGGCTTTTCAATAAAAATATGGCAGTTGGCAGCAAGAGCATTCATACCAATATCAAAGTGTGTTTTTGTTGGAGTTGCAATTGAGACAGCGTCACATTCATTGAATAAATTTTCTATTGATTCAAATGACTTTATTCCATATTCATTTTCTTTATTTAAGGCTAATTTTTTATCAACATCAAAAAATCCAACTATATTAATTCCATCTATATGCATGTATTGTTCTAAATGAAAGGACCCAAGATACCCAACTCCAATCACACCTACATTAATAATTTTATTCCCATTCATATTTTAATTTAATATATTTGTGCTTGTTTTTTAGAATATTAATTACTGTATTTTAACTTGAAAATCATATTATAGCTTCAAGTAATACTTTAACTAAATTATAGTAAACCCATTTAAATATTAATAAAAAAGTGGTTACTACCACTATATATAGTATGTCATCTATTAAGGCATACTAGAGAAGTGTATAAAATTCTTGTTAATAGTTGCCATACAGTATTACTTTTTTCAAAATAAATGAGAAATTCATGATAATTGAATTGAATAAAGATCATATAAGTAGCGCAGTTTTGTTTTTAGGTGCAGTCATGTACATCTTCTATGTGCATGCATTTGAATTCATTCCATCAGCAATTATTTTACTGCTTACAGTACTGCTGTGGATATGTGTTAATATTTATTTTGATTCATTTAATAAAGCAGCATTCTCAAGGCTACTGTGCTTTAGTGGTGTTGTTTTTTCTATATCATTGTTCTTATTTTTTGGTATTGAAGAGCTTCCTTATCCACAAGGAGCACTAGTAATACACACATCAGGCATTGCAATGTCACTATTTTCAGTGCTTGTATCAGTTGTACCCATGCTTTTAATTACTCAGGAAGAGGGTTATCAGAATAATAGTGACCCTGTATATATAGAAGAAAGCAACTACGAATCACACGCACCCAGCAGCGCCCCTTCTCAAGAATATGATGATAGTGAATGGGATGTGGCATCAGAAGATGATTTTGCTGAAGAGGGTGAATACGAAGTCCCTGCCTAGTATAACTAGTCAACTATATTTCTATCTCTATATCCACTCACAGTACTATAAATAATTTTATACCTTAACAAATAAAGTATCTTACAGCAGCATAACACCCAGCCCACCACTTTATTGATTAGAGGATTGAATACGAGATATCCCCATATTGATTTAAGCCAGAATACTTGTAGTTCTTTTTCAAACTCTGGATATTTGTTAATAATTTTAGAAAGATTATACTTTCCAAAATTATACATATTACTGCAAAATTGTGTTAATGATTTTTGCCCATAATGCAATGTAATCATATCTGGATAGTAATATAAACCCTGTGGATATAGTTTATAGATTCTAATCGATAAATCTATATCCTCACCCCCATATTTAGTGAAGCTATTATCAAAAGTACCCGCCTCTTCAAAAACACTTTTTCTTATAATGGTGTTGCTAAATAGAAAGTATTTGAATGATATCGGGGTCCGTCCTTTATAGTGTGCCTTTGCGCCCCTGATATTACTGTAGAGGTATATATCAAGTGAATTCTGTTTAACATCATCAGGAGCAACATACTGTCCCATTATACCCATTATACTGCTGTTCTCCATATATTCTAGTCCTCGCTCAACCCAATCTCTATTAAGCACCATATCACTATCAACAAAGGCAATTAAATTACTTGTGGCGTATTGTGCTCCATAGTTGCGCGCAAATGCAATTCCTTTATTCGCACCGTAAGACAGTAGATTAATGCTTTTATTATTAAAAGAATTTATAATTTCCTTCGATCTATCCGTTGAGCCATCATCGACAGCAATAATCTCTATCACGTGCTTGGTCTTTTGAATAAGAATACTATCGATACATCGTTTGAGTGATGTTTCTGAATTATAAAATGGTATGATTATAGATAATTTATTCATGATATATTATCGTATAGCTTGTACAGCTTACTGCCTACACTCTCCAATGAATGATTCTTGGTTACCCATTCATAGGATTGCTGCTTGTATTGGGATAATTTTTCTGCATCATTTACAATTTCATAGAGCTTGTTATATATATTATCTTTATTAATCGCTATAAAAGGATGATTAGGAATTTCCTTTTTAGCATTATCATTAATTTGCGTTGCTGAACATAGACCCATTGACATCGATTCAACAGAGCTCATTCCATATCCCCACCCGCCTCTATCACCAACCTGATCAACTATGATGTCACAGTTTTTTTTCTCATTCATAACATCGCTGTATGACATGTTTTCCATAATAGTAAACTCTATATTATTGTTCTCAGCTGCTAATTTTTCACAGGCAGGAATAATAATATCAGATCCTTTATAGTACCTATTTGTTGGGGCGTGGCATATTCTAATTTTGTCACTAACGCTGGTATTGGGGTTATGCTGTTTCACATCGTATGGAAGGCAAAGATGCGTCAGCTTATCATAGGAATCTAGAAGGTCAATTTCACTTGTTATATTTATATCTGCCAATCTATCCATTTTTTTAAATACCCCACGGGTGCGAATATCCTGTCCATGGTAGCTTGCTATAATTGGCTTTCCCATACTCTTTACTTTTTCAGCGAACGCACAGCTTCTATAAAAATCCATTCCCCACTCAAAGTGATAGCAATCATAATCTAAAAGTCCATAATCCTCCACCGCTTTTTCTATTTTTCTAGACCATAGTATATCTCGAACGGGAAAGTACACCGCCTCAAGAATATTATTTTTATTGTATATGCTTCCCCTTGTTGGCTGTTGATCACCAAGGGGCCCTCTAGATATCTTGTAGTATTTATTTCTAAGCGATATATAACGATCCCTAGTGCTAATCCATGGAAGATTTAGGCAAATGCCATTATCAAACTTCTGCTTTGATGGATACATAGTGACAAAATCACATTGATTCCCCTTCATCTGATGGATTTTTTGCCATATAGATAGAAGGCCAACCGTATTTTCAGGGGATATATATAGTATTTTCATTTATTGATATAATAGCTTAATATAATTTCATTGTAAAATAACAAATACAATGACAGAACAACAAAAAATAAAATTTATATGCAATTATATATAATACCATCTTGGTATCCTACTGATATTCATCCAGAGAATGGTTCATTTTTCAGAGACCGCGCTCAAATGCTAAGCAAAGGCGGCATGAATGTAACTCTTTTTTCTGCTATACAGCACTCTTTCAGAGATATACTATCATATAAAAAGATGACCAACACATTTAATGATGATGATGGCATGGATACCCATATATATCAAACGGTTAATCTATATCCAAAGCTTGAAAAATGTGCCTTTAAAAAATACCAAAAATTTGCGATTCAATGTTTTAATAAAACTATAGCAGAGCAAGGAAAGCCAGACGCTGTATTTTTTAATTCATCTTTATGGGGAGCAAGCGCTTTAGTTGATGAGCTAAAGCAGAAAAGAATTCCTTTTTTTGTATCTGAGCATCTTAAAGAGTTTATGCCATCATATAAGTTTAGTTCATTTCAATCAGATGCTATTAATAATGTTTATAGTTATGCCACAGCAATTATCGCTCCAAGTAGCGCACTTCAAAAGAGCATCGCAACTAAATTTCCTGATTACAAAAATAAAGTTTTGCATCTTCCAAATCCAGTGGACGAGGATATTTTTACATTTAAAGAGGACAAAGATGATACATCAAGAGTGAATTTTATATGTGTAGGATTATTTAGACCTGAAAAGAATATTAACATTATTATAGATTCTTTTGCCACAATACTGAAAAAAAATATTAATACACATCTTACACTAGTTGGAGATGGACCATTAAAGGGAGAGATTGAAAATCAAATTAGGAAACTCAATATTCAAGAGCATATTACTCTTAAGGGTTATTTAGCCCCTTTATTGGTGGCAAAAGAGCTCAAGCGGAGTGATGTTTTAGTATCAGCAAGCTCAGTAGAGACCTTTGGTATGTCTATTCTAGAAGCACAAAGTTGTGGACTCCCCGCTATTGTAACTGATTGCGGTGGCCCATCAGATATAATCAACGAAAAAACTGGAATTCTTATAGATTCACTTTCCAAAGATACTCTTAGTAATGCTATGAGCACTATGATTCATAATATATCGAACTATGCCTCTCATACTATTAGAAATCAAGTAGTTAATAGCTTTGGAAAATCTCAGTATAGCCATTCGATTAAAAAAATTATTGCCGTATCTATTTAAACAAATAATAATGTTCAAATTGATAAAACTATTTCAAATAACAACAACAAGTAATTACAATTAAATTTTATAATTATCTATCCTTATTTATTAATCTGATTTTAGTTAATATTT
>CAYNPP010000105.1:0-559 GCA_964399095.1 uncultured bacterium
CTAGGTTGCGGCGAATCTTGCATCACGTGCCAAGGCCCGGGCGCCTGTTTCGGTGGCTCAACTGGATGGACGAAGCTGTCGGCAGCGCGGGTTATCGGGGTGGTTCCCCGGATCGGGACTTGGGCTGGGTTTTGCTGAAACGAAGTGGTTTTGGGGAGTTTCGGTACAGTTGTTCGTGTATCGGTGAACCTTCCATAGCCTTACGGTACACATCCAATGTAGACCGTTAGGCTCACAACTTAAGGTCGTAGGTTTAAATTCCAGTATTTATTGACATGCAATTAAGGTAATCTAATTGTGATAAGCTGCACCAAAATAGACTTAAATCAACACCATCTCTTTTTGAGCTAATATTGGGAAAAAAAATGGATCGCGAAGCGTTAAAAAATAAGGTTCAAACTGTAAGAGGCCTTATCAAACCCGACCGTCTTGGTCCTACTTTGATGCATGAGCATTTGTTATGTGATGTGACTCAGCCAGGACTGGCAGAATGTAGTTGTGATGAAGTCCCGATCACTTTGGAGAACGTATGGGAAATCAACTACACGTGGGGTACCCG
>CAYNPP010000105.1:569-5632 GCA_964399095.1 uncultured bacterium
GAAGCGGTTGCGTGAGGATGGCGGTAACTCACTTGTCGAATTGACCAACCATGGACTGGCACGTGATCCTATGGGGCTCGTTGAAATTTCAGAACGCTCAGACGTGAATGTCGTAATGGGCTGTGGTCGCTACATTGATGCATTTCTCTCCCCGGAGATGCGAAGACAAAGCGTTGACGAAATAGCAAACGACATTGTAGCTGATGTGCTTGAGGGGGTTGGAGATACCAACGGTCGAGCCGGCATCATTGGGGAGATGGGATGTTCTTGGCCCTGGACCGAAGCGGAACGTCGCTCCATGCATGGCGCGGTTATTGCCCAACAAGAAACGGGCGGTACGATCACCGTGCATCCTGGACGACACGTTGACTCGCTTTTCGAAATCATTCAATTCGTCCATGGGTCGGGCGGGGATGTTTCACGAACCATTATTGGTCACATAGATCGAACAATTAGTGGTATTGAAGATCTTTTTCGACTAGCGGATACCGGGTGCGTAATCGAATACGACTTTTTTGGCATCGAAGGCACCCTGTATCCTTTTTCTGACCTCATGTTGCCAAATGACGGAGCTCGACTGAACGCTATTCACGCCCTAGTTGAACGCGGCCACTTAGATCGTATAGTGATATCTCAGGACATATGTACTCGCACTCGGCAGACGGATTTTGGTGGGCACGGCTATGGCCACATCTACCGTAATGTCGTTCCGATTATGCGGAAGAGGGGTTTTAACGAAGGTGAGATTAAAACCATTTTAGTGGAGAACCCAGCCCGCCTGCTAACCTTCCAGTGATAAAGGGTAATGTAATTAATGATAGCGGAGGCTAGTTTAATTTTATTGAAGAATACAGTTCAAATTAACTTTGTTGACAATTTACAGTATTTTTTCTTTCATGGCTCTCTAGTTTGTTGTGGTTAATTTTTGCGGGCTGGTTGTGTGATCAGGTCTTATCCTAAATGAGTTTGTGAATTAAGAATAGCGATCAAAGCTCATTAAAGTGCTGCAACGTTAAAGAATTGGCACCCGATTTGTATGTTACGGGCTGTCACAGCTTGGAAATCTCTAATGGGAGGACGTTATGAATAAGTTAGATCAACGTGTAATTACGGCCCTTGCAATGTTTGTGGTATTAGGAGCTGGATCTTCTTTTGCGGCTCCAGAATTCACGCTTCGTGCAGGCCATGATGGAGCAGCGGGAAATCAATATGATTTACTGTTACACCGATTTGCTGATCTGGTTAAGAAGCGGACCAATGGTCGAGTAGAAGTCAAAATTTTTCCCAATGCCCAACTCGGAAATGAGCTTGAACTTGCCGAAGGACTGCGGTTGGGCTCTGTCGATTTCTCCACTTCTTCGGTGGGCAACATTCCACCCCTTAATCCAAAGGCAGGCTTGCTTGGACTTCCTTATCTTATCCAAAGCAAAGAACACCGCGAGCTTCTCGCCGATACCAATGGACGATTCTACACCGCATTTGCGAAGATGGTGGAAGATACAAATGTTGGCATCAAACTCCTAGGACTGGTGACGGCTGGAGTACGCAATCTTTTTAATAGCGCTCGGCCAGTCAAGAGACCCGAGGATCTCAAAGGCTTGAAAATTCGGGTGATGACATCGGACGTGCAAGTCCAGTCCTGGAAAGCGTTTGGTGCTGTGCCAACGCCACTGCCTTACTCTGAGGTCTATACAGCACTTCTCAGTAAGGTCGTCGACGGTGCCGAAGGAGCTGCACATCACTATTTCCAACAAAAATTTAATGAGGGTGCCAAATATTTCTCTCTCACTGAGCACATGGTGGCTATGGGATTGTTCATGACCAGTCAGAAGACTTTTGATAAATTACCGGCTGATGTCCAGAAAGTGATTATTCAAGCAGGGTCGGAAGCATCGGTCTATGAACGGGGAATCGATGACGAACAGAACAGTAAGTACCTAGCCAAAATGAGCTCGAAAGGAAGCACACTTGTGAAGGGTGATAAGTCGGGCTTCATTGCTCGGGCCCTTCCGTTGCATGATAGGATCGCCAAGGAACTTAAGGCGGAGGATCTTCTTCAAATAGTGCGTGAGGATGCGAAGCGGGCGAAGTGAATTTCGCATTACTCCTTGATTGTTAACAACCAATATTACTCTGAAATGACCTGCCACGTAGAAGGCGTGGCAGGTCCTTCTTATTTCCTTCCACTGCTTTAAGAAGAGTTAGGCGCAACTACTAATAGCCTCCTTAAAAATATTGTGGCATTAAAGTCCGGGGAAGAAAAAGCGTAAGATCTGGGATAAAGATTGCCAATAGAATAACAACAATTCCTACTGAGCCCATCGCAAGTGCCATCATGATTGCACGCTTGATCGGCAGATCAGCAATCTGTGCAGCAAGCAATAGGCAAACTCCGTAAGGGGGAGTGACCAAGCCAAAGGCGGCAGTAAGCACGACCACAATCCCCAGTTGAACCGGGTGAATACCTGCGGAATCGCCAAGAGCTTGTATAACCGGCAGGAACATAATCACCGCTGGAATGACGTCCAGAAAACAGCCAAGGACTAGGAAGAGGGCTGCGACGAAAAAGAACACACCTGTCGGAGTTGCGCCGAAGTATTTTGCCAACTCAACCATCGTTTGTGGAAATTCGTGATAGGCTAGCACCCAGCCGAAAAGGACTGCTGTTGCCACCATAATCAAAGGGATGGCGACAAAAAGGCCTGCTTCTCTAAGCTGCTCCCAAAGAGATCGCAGCGTGAGTTCGCGTAAATAAAAGAAACTGAGAGTGAGCACATAGAGAAGTGCAACTGCAGCAGATTCGGTGGGCGTAAAAACACCACCTACAATACCCCCAATTATTACCACAGGCACGCCGAGAGGTAATAAACCGCGTCCGAGACTGGGCAAAATTCGAGGCCTTTCAGACGGGTCCTCAAGGCCAAAATCGTAACGCCGAGCAATGAAGTAGACCATTGCCATCTGTCCTAGCCCGAGCAGAAGTCCCGGGATAAAGCCTGCTAAAAATAGCATGCCAATCGAGACATTTCCAAAGGCACCATAGATTACCATCATGATGCTTGGAGGGATGACATTCCCCATAGTCGATGAACAAGCAGTTACGGCGACTGTAAAAGGTTTACTGTAGCCAGCCCTAAGCATTTGGGGGATCAAAACACTGCCGATACCAGCTGTGTCTGCCGTGCTTGAGCCCGAAACACCAGCAAACAGCATACTTGCAACAATGTTTACATGGGCAAGGCCAGCGCGAATGCCGCCAACAAGGGCCCGAGCAAGGTCCATTATTCGTTCGGTGAAGCCACCAGTGTTTGAGAGGATACCGACAAGGTAGAAGAGGGGAATTGCGAGGATTGGAAACGGGGTCATACCTTCGAATGTTTTTTGGATAACTACAAGAGGCGGTATGCCGCCAACAACGATTACCAAAAGGGATGATAAAAACAATGCGAATGCGACAGGAACCCTAAGAACAAACAATACAAAAAACGAAATAAATAGAAGAGTGATCATTAGGTTAACCCTTCACCATCCCAAAGGTCTCCAAATTTTTCAATTAGATAAAACACGGTCAAACACCCAGAAATTGGCATCGCAGCATAAAGGGAAACCATGGGTAACCCTGTGGAATACGAGAAACGACTTAGACCCAGAATGCTAAATTGGTATCCGTACCAAATAAACACAACAGCCATAACACCGGTCACTGAATACACCAAAACAGCTAGGCATAACCTGACAATACGAGGCATTTCGCTAGGCAAAAAATCACAAAGGAGATGGGTGTTATCTTTAATCCCGAGGCTAGTTCCCAAAAGAACGACCCAGCTTAGGGCAAAGATCGATGCTTCTTCCGTCCAAATCAAAGGTGACAAAAAAATGTACCGTGAGAAATCCTGCCTATCAACAGAAAGTACGATCACGGCCAAAAATATGGCACAAATTTCTCGTGCTGCTATGTAGGTGGCAACATTGAAACGCTTTAACAACGTCATTAGATTTCAGGGAGCCCCTTTCTTTATGAGCTTATTTTTTAAAAGCAAGTCGTTATGATAATGACACGTTAAATTTTGTCACTACATAATCCAGATGTCTTAACCTGTTTTCGGCCGTCTTCCTAAGATGGGATACAAAGGGTCATTGTATCCCGGTGTAGAGGTCCCTCCAATTGGGACGAGATTGTTAAAGAAGTCTTCGTCTTCTTTAGTAAAATTGTACTGAAGGGCGTCCATATATCCAGTCCACTGCTGGATAGTGCGCGGCCCAGCGACAAGGGAAGTTACAAGTGAGTTGTTAAGCACCCAGTTAACCGCAAATTGAGCGGCAGTAATACCTTTTTCTCGCGCCCGCTTGCCAATCTGGTGAGCGATTAAAATTGATTCTCTGCGGTATTCGGTTTCTAGAATGCGTTTATCACCGCGTCCAGCACGCGAGAATTTTGGGGGAGGGGAGCCGGGCAGGTACTTCCCAGTCAGAACACCTCGAGCGAGAGGACTGTAGGGGACAACACCAATGCCAAAATACGCACAGACCGGCAAATACTCCTGCTCGGCGGTCCGCGTAACAGCGTTGTAGCAGGGTTGCCCCGCTATCGGCTGTGGGATATTACATTCTTGGCAAACCCTTATAATTTCTGCAATGCGCCAAGCAGAAAAATTACTGATCCCCCAATAGCGAATCTTGCCGCAGCGGATTAAGTCACCCAGCGTGCAAATGACTTCTTGAATGCGCGTATTTTCATCGTCAATGTCGGGATAATAGATATCTATGTAATCGGTGGCGAGACGCGAGAGGCTGTCGTCAACCGCTTGCAACAACCACTTGCGGTTCAGTCCTTGGCTGTTAACATCCGACCGCATAGAGTTTCCTACTTTGGTACCAACAACCCACCAGTCACGATCTTTTCGGATCAAATGGCCAATGATGCGTTCAGACTTTCCCTGAGAGTTAACGTCCGCGGTATCGATAAAATTTATACCCGCTTCACGCGCCATAGAAACGATACGGGCCGCAGTTTGCGCATTAGCTCCGTCGCCAAATTCCATTGTACCAACGCAGATCTGTGA